>DASQDJ010000001.1:0-6896 GCA_035634215.1 Solirubrobacterales bacterium
CGCGCATTATGCGGGACTAGAACGGGCTGGGGACGCGGATCACGACGTCGTCGACGCTGCCCGCCGCGCCCTTGGCGTCGCCCACGGCGCCGATCGAGAACCCCGAGCCGCGCCCCTGCAGCTCGCCCGCCCCGGGGTCGAGCACGTCGGCCACCTGACGGCCGCCAACGAAGGCGAGGATCCGGCACTTGCCTTTGTCGGGCCCGCTGGTCACGTTGAAGGCGCGCAGCCGCAGCTCGTTCGGCTCGTCCGTTCCCCTGACGGAGGCGAGGCCCCGCTCGATGTGCAGGTACTCGACGCGGCCGTCACTCGAGATCTTCCGCACCTGAGCCTTGCGCTGCAGCGGGAAGACCGCGAGCTGGTAGCCCGCACCCTGTTCCCCGGTGCGCAGGTTGAGCGCCAGGAAGGCGCGGCGCTTGACCGCTTTCGGCGCCGCGCTGAAGAGCCGCGCGGTGGCGGCGATCTCGAGGTCACGGCCGATCACGGGCGTGCGGTAGGAGCACTCGCTGGTCCCTTTGCCGACCAGGATCCGGAAGGCCTGGTCGGAGCCGCCGCGCGCGCAGCGCTCCCCCGAGAGCTTGCCGATCTGACCGCGCTTGGCGTCGCTGTCCATGTCGTTGCGGTAGAGCCCGATCAGGGCCGCGCCGGCCCCGGAGGCGAAGGCCGCGAGGGCCAGGAGGACGACCGCCATGGCCGTTGCCGCACGAGCTGCCATGTCCGGAGCCTAAACACGGCCGCGGGCGAAAAGAGCGGCCCAGCGGCGCTGAGTGGCCTCGTGCACGCCATGCATGCGCGAAGTCACGCGCTTCTCCCGTTGCGGGCAAATATCATCTCCTCCATGCCAGATCATCGCCTGCCCGAGCGCGACCGCCCCTGGGTGATGCGCACCTACGCGGGCCACTCCGACGCCCGCCGCTCCAACGAGCTCTATCGCCGCAACCTCGCGAAGGGCCAGACCGGCCTCTCGGTCGCATTCGACCTGCCGACCCAGACCGGCTACGACCCCGACCACGTCCTCGCCCGTGGCGAGGTCGGCAAGGTCGGCGTCTCGGTCGCCCACAAGGGCGACATGCACCAGCTCTTCGACGGCATCCCGCTCGACGAGATGAACACGTCGATGACGATCAACGCGACGGCCGCCTGGCTGCTCGGCCTCTACGTCACCGTCGCCGAGGAGAACGGGGTCGAGCGCGCCAAGCTGAAGGGGACGACCCAGAACGACATCATCAAGGAGTACCTCTCGCGCGGGACCTACGCCTTCCCGCCCGAGCCCTCGATGCGGCTGATCGCCGACATGGTCGCCTTCACGGTCAATGAGGTGCCGAGCTGGAACCCGACCAACATCTGCAGCTACCACCTGCAGGAGGCTGGGGCGACCCCGGTGCAGGAGATCGCCTACGCGCTCTCGACCGGGATCGCCGTGCTCGACGAGGTGAAAAGCCGCGGCCAGGTCGCCGAGGACGATGTCCCCAAGGTCTTCGGCCGCATCTCCTTCTTCGTCAACGCGGGCATCCGGCTGGTCGAGGAGATCGCCAAGCTGCGCGCGATGGGCCGGATCTGGAACGAGATCGGCCGCGAGCGCTACGGCGTCACCGACGAGAAGATGCTGCGCTTCCGCTACGGCGTCCAGGTCAACAGCCTCGGCCTGACCGAGGCCCAGCCGGAGAACAACATCCAGCGGATCGTGCTGGAGGTGCTGGCGGTGACGCTCAGCCGCGACGCCCGCGCCCGCGCGATCCAGCTGCCGGCCTGGAACGAGGCGATGGGCCTGCCCCGCCCCTGGGACCAGCAGTGGAGCCTGCGCATCCAGCAGGTGCTGGCGAACGAGACCGACCTGCTCGAGTACCCCGACATCTTCGAGGGCTCGGTGGTGATGGATGGCCTGGTCGAGGAGCTGATCGGAGGCGCCCGCGCCGAGATGGCGGTGGTCGAGGAGCACGGCGGCGCCGTCGCCGCCGTCCCTTACATGAAGGCGCGCCTGGTCGAGTCGCACCGCGAGCGGGTGGCGCGAATCGAGTCGGGCGAGCAGAAGGTGATCGGCCAGAACTGCTTCACCGAGACCGAGGACTCGCCGCTTACCGCCGGCGCCGACGGCGGCATCCTGACGCCCGACCCCGAGGTCGAGCGGGAGCGGATCGCGGCGCTCGAGGAGTGGCGCGGCGAGCGCGACGACGCGGCAGTCGAAGCGGCGCTCGAGGAGCTCGGCCGGGTCGCCGCCGACCAGGGCGCCAACGTCATGCCGGCGACGATCGCCGCCGCCAAGGCCGGCGCGACGACCGGCGAGTGGGCGCACGTGCTGCGCGAGGCCTTCGGCGCCTACCGCGCCCCGACCGGGGTCGACGGCGCCGCGCCCCCCGGCGACCGCGACGAGCTGACCGAGATCCGCCGTCGCGTCGACGAGGTCTCCGAGCGGATCGGCCACCGGCTGAAGATCCTGGTCGGCAAGCCCGGCCTCGACGGCCACTCCAACGGCGCCGAGCAGGTGGCGCTGCGGGCGCGCGACGCCGGCATGGAGGTCATCTACCAGGGCATCCGCCTGACGCCGGAGGAGATCGCCGAGTCGGCGCTGCAGGAGGACGTCGACGTGGTCGGCCTCTCGATCCTCTCCGGCTCCCACCTGGAGCTGATCCCCGAGGTCGTGCGGCGGCTGCGCGACGAGGGCGTCGACGTCCCCGTGGTGGTCGGCGGCATCATCCCCGCCGCCGACGCGGCGCGGCTCCGTGAGGAGGGCGTCGCCGGCGTCTACACGCCGAAGGACTTCGACGTCAACAGGATCATGGCCGAGATCGTCGCCCTGGTTGACGAGCGGGCGGCGGCCGGCGCCGCCGCCTAGCGGCAAGCGGCCGACAGCGCCACAATGTCCGAATGAGCGAGCTGAACGGCGACCGCTCCGCCTGGCTGCGCTGCTACCGCTGCTGGTCGGAGAATCTGGAGATCCAGATCCATTACGACGCGATCCGCCGCGTCGACCCGGAGACCGGCGCGCTTGCCGAAGGGATCGACGAAGTGCAGGAATCCGTCGTCCAGTGCCTCGACTGCATGCACGACCAGCCGCACCTCACCTTCCAGGACGACCGCGTCGTCCCGATCGAGGATCGCTGGGAGCGGATGGTCGCCGGCACGCCGTGGGTGGCCTCCTGCACTGTGACGGTCGACCAGGAGCGGGTCGAGAGCTGCTCGGGGCCCGAAGCCGCCGAGCTGCTCGCCTACGGCGCCTTCGGCGAGGCCGGCGTGCGCGAGTTCTTCGCCCACGTCCGCTTCCACAAGCACGCCGACGACCGCATCGTCGTCCACATGCTGGTGGAGCTCTACGCCCGCTCCGCCGAGGAGGCGACCGAGGTGCTCGAAGCGGCCGCCCACGGCCCATTGGAGATCACCTCACTGGCCGAGGAGTCGCGTCCGCCGGCCCACGCCTCAGACGAGGCGCACTGAGCGCTCCGCGCCGATCTCAGCACGATACTTACGCGCCGTGAGCCGACTCTCGAGGTTCAAGCGAGGCTTCGCGTCGACCTTCGCGCTCGACGTCGTCGCGCGCGGCATGAGCGCGCTTACGCTGATCCTGCTGCTGCGGGCGCTGGCGGTCGAGGATTTCGCGTTCATCGTGCTGCAGCTCAACGTGGGTCGGTTCCTGGGCAGCGCCGCGACCGGTGGCGTGCGCCTCCGCTACACGCGGCTCGAGGCCGAGCGAATCTCTCGAGGCCAGGGGACGCCAACCGCCTTCCACGCGACCCTGCTCAGCGGCTCGGGCCTGATCGCCGCCGCCGGGGTCCTCGGGCTGGCCATCGCTACGGCGCTTGGGATTGGCGACACCGAGGAAAGGCTGGCCTTCGTCGCCCTCGGCACCGCCTTCACCCTGGGCAGCGCCGGCGTCGAACTCGCCGCCTTCCACCACCAGGCCCGGCTCGCGTTCGCCCGCGCCGGCCTGATCCAGGTGGCGCGTGCCGTCGTGCAGCTGGCGGTCGCGGTCGTCGCCACCTTCGGCCTGCTCGAGTCGGGGATCGCCGTCGGGCTCTACCTGACGATCGCCACCTGCCTGGTCGCCGCCATCGTCGCCGGACCACCGGCCATCGCGACCCGCGGCGCTACCCACGGCAAAGAGGGGCGCTTCGGCTTCGGCAGGGAGACCGCGGCCCTGACCCTCTACTCGCTGGCCTCGGCCGGCTGGGAGTACCTCGGCCTCTTCCTCGTCGCCGCGCTGCTCGACGACGTCGCCGTCGCGGCATACGGCGCCGCGCTCCGCTACGTGTCGATCGTGATCGGCCCGGTGCCAGCGATGGTCTCGGTGTTGAGGGTGCGAACCGCGCAGAGCGACCTGATCGACTCCGAGGAGGCGCAGGTCGCGATGATGAAGCGCTGGGCGCGGCAGGCGGGACCGCCGACCGCAGCGATCCTCGCCCTGGCCGCGGTCGCGGCGATCTGGGTGATCCCCTTCCTGGACGCCGGCCGCTACCCGGATTCCGTGCCGATCTTCCAGGTGCTGATGGTGGTCGCCTTCGCGCAGCTGGTGACCCTGCCCAACTCGAGCCTGCTGATCGCGCAGGAGCGCTATACCGCGCTTGCCTGGGTGAATTCGGCCGCGGTCGTCGTCAACCTCGTCCTCGCCGTGCTGGGCGCCGAGCTGTTCGGCGTCGTCGGCATCGCCGCGGCCGTCGCCCTGACGACGCTCGGGCAGGTCACGGTCGTCACCTTCCTCGCCGCCCATCCCCCACCCCGGCCCGCCGCGGCTCCCGCATGCGCAAGCTGAGGCGGCTGCGAGAAGTAGGCGTCGCGGGCGCCGTTCGGGCGGCGCTGCGACGACTCACGGCCGGTGGCCGCGGCCTGTGGCTGAACTGGTGGCGCCGCAAGCGCCCCCTGCGGGTGGGCGGAGCCGAGGTCGCCGCAGCGCTCGGAGGCCCGACGCTGGCGGAGGCGCTGCGTGGCCCGGCCCTCTCCGCGCTGCCGACCGTCGCCGATTTCGAGCGTTCGCTGACGGCGCTCAGCGAGCCGGAGCGGCGGAGCATCCTCGACCGTGCCGACGCGGCCGCGGCCCATCGCTTCGACCTGCTCGGCTCCGGCCCCACCGACCTCGGCCCACGGATCGACTGGAGCCTCGACTTCAAGTCCGGCCGGCGCTGGCCCGCGCGGCACCGCCTCCTGCTCGAGTCCCGCTACCTCGACGACTCCGACGTCAAGGTCCCCTGGGAGCTGTCGCGGTTCCAGCACCTGCCGCTGCTCGCCGCCGCCTTCCGCCTCAGCGGCGAGACTCGCTACCTGGACGAGATCGGCGCCCAGCTGGACGGCTGGATCGAGGCGAACCCGGTCGAAATCGGGATCAACTGGTTCTGCACCATGGACGTCGCGATCCGCGCCGCGAACTGGGTCGCGGCGCTGGCGATCTGCGCGCCCGAGGCGGCCTCCCAGCCCTGGGCAGAGCGCGCCGCCGGCAGCCTTCTCCTTCACGGCCGGTTCATCCGCGACAACCTCGAGACAGCCGAGGCGCGAACCAACCACTACCTCTCCGACGTGGTCGGCCTGCTGCCGGTCGCCGCGCTCTTCTCCGAGGGGCCGGAGGGGCGCCGCTGGGGCGCCTGGGCGGTCGACGAGCTGATCGCGGAGATGGAGCACCAGGTGCGCGAGGACGGCTGCGACCACGAGGCCTCGATCCCCTACCACCGGCTGGTGACCGAGCTGTTCGTCTGCGGCACGCAGGCCGGCGAGGCCCTCCGGCCCGGCGCCTTCCCCGATTCCTACCGGCAGAGGCTGGACCGGATGCTCGACTTCGTCGCCGCCTACACGCGGCCCGACGGCCTGGCGCCCCAGGTCGGCGACAACGACGACGGCCGCTTTCTGCCGCTGGCCGACTATGGCCGCGACTTCCGCTCACACCTCCACCTCTTTCGCCAGGCTCGACGCCCCTACCGGCCCGCGACGCGCTCCGCCGCCTTCCGGGCCGGTGGCTACTTCACGATGCGCCACGGCGATCTCTACGCGTTGGTGCGCTGCGGCGACACCGGCGTATACGGCGTCGGCAGCCACGCCCACAACGACCAGCTCTCCTTCGAGCTCTGCCACGGAGCCACCCCGCTCGTCGAGGATCCCGGCGTCGGCACCTACTACGAGGACGAGGAGACGCGGCTGCGCTTCCGATCGACCGCCTTCCACGCCACGCTTCGCGTCGACGGGGCGGAGCAGAACGAGATGCCGCCCTGGCCGCGCTTCCCCATCGGCGATCGCAGCCGCGCCGAGGCGACCGCCTGGGAGGCGGGGCCGGACCGGACGCGGTTCGCCGGCCGCCATCACGGCTTCGAGGCGCTGCCGGACCCGGCCCTCCACGAGCGGAGCCTCGAGCTCGACGGCCCGGCGCGGGCCCTGACCGTCGTCGACACGGTCACCGCCGCCGCGGAGCACCGGCTCGACTGGACCTTCCCGCTCGGCTGCTGCGACGAGGTCTCGGCCGGTGGGGCGACGGCGATCGCCCGCTTCGGGCCATTGCGCCTCCGCGTCGAGGCGGAGGGCGCCGAGCTGCGCGTCGAGGAGGGCGCCTACTCGCCTGCGTATGGCGTCGTCGAGCCGCGACCCTTCCTCGCGGCGCGCGCCGACGGCAGGCCCGGGCGGCAGGTGACGACCTTCCGCCTCTCGGTCGAGTAGACGCACCTCATACATTCGTCCAGGAGCGTGGACAAGCGGTCAAACCAGCCGCGTGAGGACCCGAACCGGGCGGTATGCCTCGCACCGGTCCTCTCCGCGCCATCGCCGCGCTCGCGCTCGCCGTCGCGCTGCTGGCTGCCGCCGCGCCCGCCCAGGCGGCCGACCGCTCGGCCGAGCGGGGCGCCCGCGAGCTCCTCTCGCGCAGTGAGGGCAAGGCGGCTGGGAAAGCGAAGCGGCGCGCCACCGCCCGTCGCCGCGCGCACCGCGCG
>DASQDJ010000002.1:0-4724 GCA_035634215.1 Solirubrobacterales bacterium
CGACGATCGCCAGGCCCTCGGTCGTGTTGTGGATCGCGAAGCCGACCACCAGGAAGGCGCCGAGCGCGAGCGCGCCGCTCGCGTACGCCGAGCCGATCGCCAGGCCCTCGCCGAGGTTGTGCAGGCCGATCCCGATCGCGACGAGCAGGCCGAAGTAGAAGCCGCCCAGCGTGGCCGCGCCGCCCGCCGCCGCCGGGCGCGCCGCCTCGCGTCGGCCGCTCAACCAGGCGTCGACCCCGGCCAGCAGCAGGTAGGCGGCCAACGCCCCGACGAAGACGAGGCCGCTGCCGCCGAAGGCGCTCGGCGCCTCGTTCGCGATCTCGAACCCCTCCAGCCCCGCGTCGATCGCGAGGAAGGCGAGCAGGCCGACCGTGAAGGCGATCAGCCCCGCGATCCAGCGCCTGTCGACCCGCCGCACGAAGGGCAGCCAAAGCATGCCGAGGCTTACCGGGATCACCCCGACGTATATGCCCAGCAGCGCCATCAGGCCGAAGAAGCCGAGGTCGGCGTCGGGCGTCTCGGCAGCTACGGGAATCTCGGCTTCGATCGTGCCTCCGGCCGACGTCAGGGCGAAGATCTCATACGCCTCGCCCTCGACCCAGGGATAGGCGATCTCCAGCGTGGTCGAGTCGAGGCGGCCGATCTCGGCCCCATCGCTCGTCGTGAACGGCGTGTAGCCGTCGTTGACCGCGACCTGCGCGATCTCGACGGGATCGGGGCCGTCGTTGCGCAGCGTCAGCTCGATCGCGCCCGGCCGCAGGACCGTGCGCTCGACAGCCACGTCTTCGACCGGCGGCCCCTCCCGCTCACCGAGCCCCGGCCCGCCGAGCGCCGCGAAGGCGCCGATCGCGGCGGCGATCAGCACCAGCGGGACGAGGCCGAGCGCCCAGGCCGGCAGGCCACCCGGCGCCCGCTCCGTGCGCTCCGCCGCCTCCATCAGCCCAGCCTCCGCATCAGACCGGGCTCCCCTTGCCGCCCCATGGCAGCTTGCAGTAGGCCGCCGCGGCCGCGGCCGGCGTCATCGAGGAGGGATCGCCGACTCGGAAGAAGCCGGTCCAGCCGAGCTCGGCGAACTCGCTGACGTGGGCGTGGAACATGTAGTCGCCGTCGAAGGGGAACTTCATCTCGAGGATGCCGCGCTGGCCCTGCCCCTGGATGACGGTGTCGGTCAGCTCGCTCGGCTCCAGCGACGTCCCGGTCGGGTAGTGCTGGAAGAAGTTGGCGTGGACGTGGAAGGAGTTGATCGGGTCGAACTCGAGCACGTTGACGAGGTAGATCCGGACCAGCTCGTCGCGCCCCACCAGGACCGGCTCGTTCATGTAGTGGAAGCCGACCGTGTTGACCGCGTAGACCTCGTTGGCGCGGTCGAAGTTGGTGTCGAAGCCGTTCATGACCATGACCATCTCGTCGGCTTCCGGGCGGCCCCGCTTCGGGTCGACGATGAAGGCGCCGTAGAGGCCGCGCGAGATGTGCGAGGCGAGCGGCGCGACGTGGCAGTGGTAGAGGTGCAGGCCGAACGGCTCGGCCTCGAACTCGTAGGTGAACGCTTCGCCGGGTTCGATCTGGCCGGCGCCGAGCCGCTCGCCGATCCCCGGGACGCCGTCCATCAGCGCCGGGTGGATGCCGTGGAAGTGCATCGTGTGCGGATGCGCGGACCCGTTGACGAAGCGGATCCGCAGGCGCTCGCCCTCGCGGGCGCGCAGCGTCGGGCCGGGGACGCGGCCGTTGTAGGTCCACGCTTCGTACCTGACGCCCGGCGCCACTTCGATCTCCTTGTCGTGGGCGACGATCTCCCACTCGCGCAGCACGCGGCCGCTGGCCAGCCGCCGCGTCTTGCCGTAGTCGAAGTCCCGCAGCAGCTCGGTCGGGTGGAAGCCGTTGCGGCGGTGGTCGACCGCCCGCCCCGGCGCGAAGCTGGCGTGGATGAAGCCCTCGTGCCCCGCGTGCGGCTCCGGGGCGCCGCGGCGGCGGTGCTGGGAGTCGGCGCTGGCGGGCGAGCCGCCGAGACCGCCCCCGATCAAGCCATGGAGACCCGCCGCCGCCGGCACGGTGGCCGCGGCGCCGAGGAGCTTGCGTCGACTGAGCTTGCGATCGCTCATCGCAGCGATTTTGACACATCTAAAAGCGGATTTCGATGCGTCTAAATCACCGGGAATTATATACTTGACAAACCCATGCCAAACGGGTAGCTTCTTGGCATGGCCGAAGAGTTCTCCCTAATCGACCCCCGATTCACCGATCCGGTGGCCGCTGCCGAGTACCTGGAGTCGCTCCGCTGGCCCGATGGCGTGGTCTGCCCCAAGTGCGGAGAGTCCGAGCGCGAGCCGTATCGGCTCAAGGGAAAGAGCCTCAAGAATCGCCGGGTCTGGAAGTGCCGGGCCTGCCGCAAGCAGTTCACGGTGATGGTCGGAACGATCTTCGAGTCCAGCCACGTCCCGCTGAACAAGTGGCTGGCGGCCTTCTACATGCTCTGCTCATCCAAGAAGGGCATGAGCGCCCACCAGCTCCACCGCAGCATTGGGGTCACGTACAAAACCGCCTGGTTCATGTTCCATCGCATCCGCGAGGCGATGAAAGAGCCTGCCTTCGCCGAGAAGCTCTCCGGCGTCGTAGAGGCCGACGAGACCTACATCGGCGGCAAGCGCAAAAACAAGCACGGCAAAGAGACTCGCGGGCGACCGCCGCAGATCGACGGCCTAAAGACCAAGGCTCCCGTCCTGTCCCTCGTGGAGCGCGGCGGGCGGGTCCGCTCCCAGCGCGTCGCCAACGTCACGGCCAAAGAGCTGGGCCGCGTCATTGACGAGCGGGTCGATATCAACGCCCGCCTCATGACCGACGAGCTGCGCTCCTACGAGAAGATCGGCTCGATGTACGCCGACCACAGATCGATCTCCCACGGCCGAGGCGAATACGCCGTGGGCGACGTCCACGTCAATACCGTCGAGGGCTACTTCTCGATCCTCAAGCGCGGCGTCACGGGCGTCTACCACCACGTCTCACGCGCCCACCTTGATCGCTATCTAAGCGAGTTCGATTTCCGCTACAACCGGCGCGGTCTCTCGGATTCAGCGCGCACCATCGCCGCGTTGGAAATGGCCGAAGGCAAGCGCCTCAAGTATCGCGAGACCCGAAAGCGCTCCTAAGCCATTGGTCGTGCTGAGTCCAGGTCAGAACATCGCTGACTTGGACCAGCATGGATTCGATCTCCTGCTCAGGAGACCCCTGCCTGTCATCGAGCAGTGAGTAGAGCTGGAACCCGTTGGCCTGAGCTAGGTCGCCAAACTTCGCGTAGGTCGCGTTGACTCGGTTCCAGTTGGCTTCTTGGCCGATCGGCTCGATCACTGCCTCGGAAGATGGAACGAAGATCGTTGCGCTGTGCTGGTGCCCCGATCGCCCGGCCAGTTTGCTGTTCCGCTCGACAGGCAGTTTCCGCTCGGTCAGAGTTCGAGCGACTACCTGGACAAACTCGTCCTCTCTCGCGACAGCGCTTCGCGGGCGAAGCGTGTCAAGGGTGCTGGCCATCTGAGTCGAGGCAGACGCAACTCGCCAGATGCACTCGCCCAGGTTTTGGGCGTTGGCATCAGCAGCGATGCGATCCTCGCCAACGCGGACATTCCAAGTCTCCGCTAGTCGCTCCGTCGCGTCTTTTAAGGCCTTCTTGTCGCCGACAGCGCCAAGTCGCTCGAGCCGGCCTTCTCCAGCATCACTGACCTCGAAGAGTCCGCCGAGGTAGCGCACCCAGACCACGACTGCATCCCCGTCCGGATACTCCAGCGGCGTCAGACAGCCGATCCGACCGTCGTCGGTTTTGAGAACCTCGCACTCGATTTCGCTCGAAACGAAGTTCAAGATTAGGTCTCGGATTTCTTGTGCGCTTGGTGCATTCATGAGCCCAGCTCCAGCATTTGCATCGGCGGCTCGGGGGGCCGATATTCCGATTGAAATTCCAGGTTGGCCCGCTCGCAAAACGCCTTGAAGAAATCATGGTGATCGCCATCTCGGAGGGAGTCAACGGGGCGGGCACAATGCAGGTCCCTGCCCCGAATCCAAACGTGCTCGTGTGGCTCGCAGCCAATCCGGCGAGGGAAGGACTCAGGGCACCCCCGGTTCAAGTGCCTGGCCGGCGGCGGCTGGTCCTCCAGCCGGTAGACGGCAGTTTTGTGAAGCAGGAGCATGAAGCTCCAGGCCCGGTCGACCCGCGGGTTAGCGACCAGGCGGACTTCGCCTTTGCGGACAGCATCGACCTCCACGATGGCGCTCCAGGTCGCCAGTTCGGGCGTCTTGTGCTCCCAGTCAACCGGTCCCTCCCCAAGCGCGACCTTTTTCGCGGCGAGGAAATCGTCCACTTGAGTTTGCTCTAGCTCCACGGCGCAGCAGTCTCTCAGGCGGGGAGGGGTCGCGCTACGCTTTTGCGCATGGCCTCAGACGAAGGCTCCCATCCCAAACGGAACGGGCATCTACACATCCCTCTTCCTTTCGAGGATGCGGTGCGGGCCGCCTTAGAGGTCAAGCCGAAGGAGAGCAAGCCCAAAAGGAAACGGGCTAAGAAGCGGTAGACCGGAAGTGACCGGGCCGGGCCTCGCCCGGTCGCCAGACGATTCCATCGAGGAGTTCGCTGGGCAAAGCTTCCAGCGCCCCGGCCAGTTTCATCAGCGTGTCGATCCGGGGCACCCGCTCGCCTCTCTCCAGGATGCCGATCTGCGTCCGGTTCAGCGAAGCGCGAA
>DASQDJ010000003.1:0-8793 GCA_035634215.1 Solirubrobacterales bacterium
TGCTCGAGGGCGGAGAGGACCCCCGGTTCATCGCGAGGCGGATGGTCATCTTCGCCTCAGAGGACATCGGCAATGCCGACCCGCAGGCGCTCCTCGTGGCGACCGCCGCCGGGGCCGCGGTCGACCGGGTCGGCCTGCCCGAGTGCGCCCTCAACCTGGCCCAGGCCGCCGTCTACCTCGCCCTGGCGCCGAAGTCGAACGCCTCCTACAAGGCGCTCGGTGCCGCCCGCCGCGAGGTGCGCGAGAACGGCGCGGCCGCTCCGCCCGACTACCTGCGCGACGCCCACGACCCGGGCGCGAAGGCGCTCGGGCGCGGGGTCGGCTACCGCTACGCCCACGACGAGCCCGACGGGGTCTCCGACCAGTCGCTGATGCCGGTCGGCCTCGAGGGCCTCCGCTTCTACGAGCCGACCGAGCGCGGCTTCGAGGCGGAGCTGGGCCGCCGCCTCAGGGCTCTTCGCGAGAGGCTCCGAGGGGGCTGAGCGGGGCGCAACTTCCCCGAGAGGGGGGTGTTTCAGAGGGCGGCTTTCCAAGCTAGAGCCAGGGAGAGCCGACACACCGGCCGGAGGCCTGGACTGGGGGTCTCCGGCCGGACCTACAGGGGCAGGGGGATCGACGACCGCGCTTGACTGGGCGCGGTCGTCGCACGTCCGGGTAGGGTCAGCGGCGTGTCCTCGCAGCCACAGCTCGTCCTCCACGTGGTCCCCTTCTCGCATCCCTGCCTGGCGGTCAGCGCCGCGCTCGACCGGCTCGGCTACGAGTACGAGACGGTCGAGCTGGCAACCGGCAGGCACCAGGAGGAGGTCGAAAAGGCCTACGGCGAGGGCCGCCGCACCGTCCCAGGGCTGCTGGTCGACGACGAGCCGGTGCACGGCACGGCGGCGATCTTCGCCCGCCTCGACGAGCTGCGACCCGACGCCGGCCTGTATTCCGCGGCCGACGGGAGCGCGATCCGCGAGGTCGAGGCCGGCCTCGCGGAGGACCTCCAGACCGCCGCTCGGGTGCTCGTCTTCGGGGCGCTTCACTTTCGCCCCGAGGCAATGGGGACTTTCGCCGGCATCGCCCAGCTCGACCCGGCGGGGGTCGACTTCGCGATCAAGGCGATGCGCGCCACTTGGCGCTACCTGGAGATCGACGCGCAGCGAGCCCACGCCACTCTGCGGGCGCTGCCGGGCCAGCTCGACGCGGTCGACGTGCTGCTCGAGCAGGGCGCGATCGGCGGCGACCGGCCCAACGCCGCCGATTTCCAGCTCGGCTCCTCCCTGCACCTCCTCGTCCAGATCGGCGACGTCCGCCCGCTGGTCGAGGAGCGGCCGGCGGCGAGGCTCCTCTCCCTCTTCGAGCCGGGCAAAGGGAACGTGCCAGCCGGCGCCTTCCCATCCGGCTGGACGCCCTCGACGCGCTCCTGACCCGACGCGATCGGCTGTTCCTGGGTGGGGCCTCGCGTCCCTCTCTATCTTCTGTTCCATGAGCGAGAAGCTTCGACTCGGCGGCATGGCGCTGCGCAACGGCCTCCTGATCCACGGGCCGACGCACTGGGCGGCGGCGGTGCGCGACCGCGACGCCGCGGTCCAGGTCGCCTCGGACCGCAAGCCGGAGCTGGCGCCGAAGCTAGCCGCCCGCCTGCCCGGACTGCGCGGGCCGCTGAAACTGGCCGAGGCGATGGCGGTGCTGCCGCTCGTGCGACGGCGGCTGCCGGCGGCCAGGCTGCCCTTCGAGGACCCGCGCGTCCTCGCGGCGATCGGCACGACGCTGCTCGCCACCGCCGTGCTGCGCCGCCGGGTGCCGACCTCCGGGATCCGCGAGGGCCTCGTCCAGGCGATCGGCGTGGTGCCCGGCGTCGTCGCCCTCACCGACCGTGACCTCGCCGCCTACCACGGCGTCGAGCACAAGGCGATCGCCGCCTACGAGCAAGGCGTCGACGACCCCGCGACGGTGCCCAAAGAGCACGACCGCTGCGGCTCCAACCTGATCGCGCCGATGATGCTGCTCTCGGTCGGGGGCACGGTCCTGCTCGAGCGCCTGCTCGACGAGCCGGGGCCGCTGGCCCGCGCCGCGGTCGGGGTCGGCGGCGCCTCGCTCGCGGTGGAGATGTTCGCCTGGAGCGACCGCCACCACGGCGAGCCGCTCGCCGAGGCCTTCCACGCGCCGGGCCGTGAGATCCAGCGCCGCCTCGCCACCCGCGAGCCGACGCCCGAGCAGCTCCAGGTCGGCATCGCGGCCCTGGCGGAGATCCTCCGGGCGGAGGGAGCGGCCGGCGACGACGACCTGCCGCCACCCACGTAGACTGCGCGCCGATGTTCGCACGCATCGACCACATTGGCGTGGCGGTCGAGGACCTCAACGCCGCGATCGGCCTCTACGAGCAGAGCTTCCAGATGGAGCTCGCCCATCGGGAGACGGTCGAGTCGCAGGGCGTCGAGGCGGTGCTGCTCGACGTCGGCGAGGGCCACGTCGAGTTGCTGCGACCGCTCGGCCCCGACACGGCGGTCGGCAAGTTCCTGGCGAAGAAGGGCCCCGGCCTGCATCACATCGCCTACGCCGTCGACGACATCGACGCGACGCTCGGCCTCCTCTCGGAGGCCGGCCTGGAGCTGATCGACCGCGAGGCCCGCACCGGGATCCGGGGCAGCCGCGTCGCCTTCCTGCACCCTCGCTCGACCGGCGGGGTCCTGACCGAGATAGTCGAGCCGGCGGCGGGGCACTGATGGCCGACGCGCAGCGCGTCGAGATCGGCTTTGAGGGCGGCCAGGTCGTCTCCGTCAGGCTCAGCGACGAGGCGCTGAAGGACCTCCGCCAGCAGGTCGAGAAGGGCGGCTGGTACGACGTGCGGACCGAGGACGGCATCCTCGCGGTCTACCTGGGCAAGGTGGCGTTCCTTCGCATCGACTCCGGCGAGCACCGGGTGGGCTTCTCGCTCGACTGAGTGGAGCGCCTGGTCGAGGACATCGCCCGCGGCAACGTCGCCGAGGTGAAGGTAGTCCTCGCCAGCGTCGCCCTGGCGCTCGCGGTCTACCAGCTCGCCCTGGCGGCGGTCGCCTATGAGCGGCTCCGGCCCCGGTTCCTGGCCAGCGCCGTCGCCTCCTGGGCCCACCGGGCGAGCGGTGACGTGATCCTCCTCCTGGTCGCGGCCGTCGCGACGGCCTGCGTCTCCTACTACGGCTTCGAGGATGGCGGCGCGCACGCGATCGCGGCGTGCGTCCTGCTCGCGGTGCTCGCGGCCAAGGTCGTCGCGGTGCGTGTCGGCGGCCGGCTCGGTCGCCTGCTGCCGCTGCTCGGCCTCTCGCTGTTCGCGGCGCTGGCCGTCACCTGGCTGACCTCGGCCGGCGACTTCCTGGGAGTGCGCTGATGCGCCGCCCGCCCCAGGCGATTCAGCTGCTCGGCTCGCTGCTCGTCGCGGCGGCGATCGTCGCCGTCGCGGTCGCCGTCGTCACCGCGCACTTCGGGCCGACCAGCAGCGCCGAGCTCGAGGCGCGCGAGGAGCGGCTCGAGCTTCGGCAGGAGCGCCGCGAGGAGCGGCTCGAGCTGCGAGAGGAGGGCCGGGAGCGCTGACAGGGCGGCTCGCCCCGGGCTCGAGAAAGGACGGAGCGGGCCCGTGGGCCCGCTCCGTCGTCAACGCCGGCGCCTAGCGGCAGGGGTCCAGCCGCAGCCGCAGGCGGTTGTTCACCTTTTTCTTGCCGTTGTGCGCTTTCAGGTTCAGTTTCGCGAACCTGGGTTTCGCGCAGAGGTTCTCCGAGTTGACGAGGAGGCCGCGGTTGCCGCCTTTCATCGTCAACACGAACTTCCGCACCGGCACGTCCGGAACCCGCCGGAAGACGGTCTTGAGGCGACCGTTCACGGCGCTGATCACGCCGCGCAGCTGGACGTCGATCTGACCCTCCAGGTCCGCCAGCAGGTCCGGCAGTTCGTTTTTGGACGAGGTCAGGTAGACGGGCCCTTTGACCACCTCCGAGAGGAGCGGCGAGCGGGCCCGCGCGTAACCGTAGATCGAGCCTTTCGGGCAGTCATCCGCGGCCAGTTGCACCCGCGTGCAGATCGTGCGGATGTGACTCTGGTCGAGGATCAGCGCCCGCGGCGTGATGAACGACGCGCGCTTCACGTTGGCGTCGCCGTGGTGGCCGAACAGGATCGCCCGGAACTTCGGGTTCGCCGCTCGGCGCGCCTGGTTGTCGCCGCCGAAGATCCGAGCGGTGAAGCGCGGCCTGAATTTCAGCGCGCCGCATTTCGTTGCCCGGAATTTGCTCGACCGCTGCATTTTCGACCAGGCGGCCGGATCGTTCGGGTTACCTCCGCCGCCTTGGATTTCGGCGGCGATCTCCGACGCTTTGCAGTTGGTCGGGTTGAGGGTGAACGGTTTGCGGTGAATCGAGATGTCGATGTTGCGGATGCCGAGCTTGGCGCCGCCGAACACCCACGGGATCGGGTCGGAGATTGCCGTCACCTGGACCGTTTCGGGGTGGACGTGGATCGCCGTGCGCACCACGACCGTGCCGAGGTCGAACGGCCCCGCCACCGCCGGCGTCATGAAGGCGAGGCTGAGCGGCGCGCCTTTGTACGGCCCGGCCAGGTACACGTTCCCGTTGGCGATGAACGGGTTGGGCCCGGAGCCCGCCGCGATCCTGCTCGTCCCCAGGAACGACTTGTCGGGGCAGAGCGCCGGCGGCGCCGCGGCTTCCCGGCTGCCGGTGAACGCCCGTTCCGCGTCGATGATCCGCTGCTCGGGGCAGTAGTCGAGGTTGCGCAGCTGCGCGGTCATGCCCGGCGGCAGGGTGACTTGCACGGACCGGAACTCCTGCGCCCCGTCGGGCCGCGTCATGTGCAGCTCGAAGGGGGTGTATTCACCCGCTTTGGTTTTGGTCGGGCCGGCCGCGAAGGTCGGCTCGAACGGCCGCGCCGCGAGCGTCTGCGGGCAGGCCCCTCCACCCGGAGCGCTGCTCAGGGTGAAGCTGCTCGACGGGGTCGCGAAGGTGCCGGGGCGGGCCCACGGTTCCATCGCGCTGGTCGTCTGGTTCGGCCCGCAGGTCGGCGGGCTGGTCAGGGTCTCTTTGGCAGCGTCGAGTTTCATCGTCACCGACTCGAACGGGACCTGCGGGGTCTCTCGCAGGTGCGCGGTCAGCTGCCCGGTCTCGGCGTCCGCGCTGATGTTCCCCACGAGGCGAACGTCGATGTCGAAGCGCTGCGATTTCGGGTTGATGAAGATCCGGTACATCTGACCGGACTCGGGGTCGTTGCTCTCCTGAGTCGCCAGGTAGACGTCGCCGTTGAGCGAGTCGGGTGGCAATGGCGGCGTCTCGACTTCGGCGGTGCCGATTATCGAGCCGGCCGGGCAGGCCACCGGATTCCTCGTGCCCTTGCCGAACTGCTCGTCGCTGCAGGCGACCAGGTTGTCGGCGGCCGACGGGTTGAGGCCCATGCCGGCCGGCAGGGTCACGCTGGCGTTCCGGACGTGGGACTGTTCGAGGCCTTTGGGATTCGGCCGGAACGGCAGCGTTGCCGTCACCTCCGGTCCGCTCGGGGAGTCGACTTTGTCGGTGCCAGGTTTGACGATCAGGCCCGGTTCGAAGGGCACTTTGTCGCAGCCGGTCGATCCGACTCCCGGGGGCAGAGTTGCCTCCCAGGGCGTGAAGGCCTGCGGGAACGGGTCGTCCTGTTCGGCGGGGAAGTGACCCTGGGCGCGCAGGAAGGTCGAGTAGGCCCCGGTGTTGGGATCGAAGCAGGTGGTCGGGTTGGTGATGTAGCTGCCGTCACCCGATTCGCCGAAGTTCACCAGACGGCTTTTCAGCGTCTGAACGAGCGGGTTGGGCGGAGGCAGGTGAATCGTGAAACCCTGGTGGTAGTCGCTCTCCCAGGCAACGTCGCCTTCCACGTAAACTGGGGTTTTTGCGCTGCCGATCTTGAACCCGAAGAGAGCCGGCTGGCCGAATTTCGGAATCAGGTTGTAGACCGGAACTTTCGTGTTGAGGCTGGGGCTTTCGCTGGGCGGCAGAACCGCGCCTTTCGGCAGGAACGTGCCCGGGGGGCCAGCCGGGTTCGGGATGACGCCTCCGACCTGGACCGCCACGGTCACTTCCTCGCGACCGACTATCGAGCCGGCGGGGCAGTTCGCCTCGTTGGCCTGGAAGACCTCGAGCGGACACTGCGGCGTCGCCTGGGGGTTCACGGTCAGGCCGGCCGGTAGGTCGACCCGGATCGTTTTCGGCACCGCCAGATTTTCTTCCAGCGTGTTGGGAATGATCGTTTTGTGCTTCACGTAGTACTGCGTGAAGCCGATCGGGGGATGACCGGCCGCCTGGGTGTAGAACAGGGCCGGCGGATCGTCAGGTGAGCACTGGTTTGGCCACGGCGGGTCTTCGTTACAGGTACCGGCCTGAAAGCCATCCTGGGCATTCGGCGGCGTGTGCTGTTCTTCCATCACGTCGCCGGTGTCAGCCGAAGCGGCCGAGGCGCCGAGGACGAGGGCCAGCAGTGCAGCGGCTAGCGCGACGAATCCGCGCGAGCGAGGCATCCCTCTCATATAGCTCTCCTCAAAAAAGACGGGTTCAACAAAGCAATACCCGCCTCCCGCAGCAGCTAACGGTACAGGACGGCCCGCGCCGGCTTTCTGGGGTGTCTAACGCGGAGTAGCCAGAGCGGCCCACAGCCGCTCCTCCGCCGCTGCCACACGGTGAGCCGCCTCGGCCGCGTCGCGCCAGGCGGCCGGGTCCGGCGCCTCCGCCTCGCTGGCGGCATGGAGCGCCTCGGCCAGGCTCGTCCACCCGGCCGCGGCCGCGGCCGCAAGCTCGGCCTCCGGCCTCCCGACCTCGGCGAGGAAGCGCGAGTACATGCGTCTGAAGGCGCCGCCGCCGGTGCCGCGGCGCTCGATTACCTGGTACCCGAAGCGCGCGCACCAGCGCCAGTCCTCGGCCGTCTCGGGCCACGAGCCGACCTCGGCGGCGAGGCGGCGCACCGCGTCGAGGCCCGAGAAGCCAGGGAAGCGCGGCTCGGTCATCTCTCGCGCCGCGCGCTCGATCGCCGCCGGAGCGGCCTCGTGGAGCCGCTCGGCGGAGAGCCCCGCCGCCGCGGTGAACATGTGGCCGGCGAGCGGGTAGGCGGGGTGATCCCCGTGCCGCGCCCGGTCGAGGTTCTCCAGCCGCGTCGTCTGCAGCTCCTCGAAGCCCGTGTCGGAGAGGTAGGCGACCTCCTCGTCGTAGCCGGCGAGGACGACCGCGTGGCCGGGGAAGTGAGCCGAGTTGCCGTAGTGGTCGAGGTGGTAGAGGTCGGTGAGCAGCAGGACCGGGTTGCCGGCGTCCACCTCGGCGCGGGCGGCCCGCCACGCCTCGCCGTCGCCCTGCTCGAAGGTGCGCAGGGTCAGCGCGCCGCCGGTCAGCTCGTTGAAGCTCTCCTCCAGCCGGGCGGCGCGCCCGGTGAGCCAACGGCTGGGCGAGGAGCCCTCGATCGTCACGTAGTAGAAGCAGGCGCCGGCGCCGAGGCCGAACGCCATCTCCTCGCTGATCTCGACGCCGTGGAAGGCGAGCAGGTTGCGCAGCGCGGTCGAGCCGCAGTGCTGGCCCGGCAGGTGCGTGTAGCTGGGGACGTGGGGCATTCGCCTATTCTGGCCCGCCGATGCGGGAGCTCGACCTCAGGATCCTTCGCGCGATGCGGACGACCGGCCACTCGCCGGGAGTCGAGGGCGCCGCCAGGGCGCTCGGCAAAGCCGGCAACCACGGCGCGATCTGGCTGGCCGTCGGCCTGCTGCTCGCGGCGCTCGACGGCTCCCACCGCGAGGCCTGGGTCGTCTGCGCGGCGCTCGGGCCGGTGGCGATCGCCCTCAACTACCTGGTCAAGCTCCTCGTCCGGCGCCCCCGGCCGGCGCTCGAGGGCCTGCCGCCGCTCGGCGGCGCCCCCAGCTCGCTCAGCTTCCCCTCCGCCCACGCGACCTCCTCCTTCGCGGTCGCGACCGCGATGGCCCGCGTCGAGCCGCTGGGCGCGCTGGCCTTCCTGCTCGCCTTCGCCATCGCCCTCGGTCGCCCCTACCTCGGCATGCACTACCCCTCCGACGTCGTGGTCGGCGCCGTCCTCGGGGTCGCCCTCGGCTTGTTGGTCCCGCTCTCCATATGAAGGTCGGGATCGTCGGACTGCCGAACGCGGGCAAGTCGACCCTCTTCAACGCGTTGACCAAGGGCGGCGCGCAGACCGGTGACTACCCCTTCACGACGATCGAGCCCAACGTGGCGATCGCGCAGGTCCCGGACCAGCGGCTGCGCCGGGTCGCCGAGACCGTCGCCAGCTCCGAGCTGGTCCCGGCGACCATCGCCTTCCACGACATCGCCGGCCTGGTCAAAGGCGCCTCGGAAGGGGAGGGCCTCGGCAACCGGTTCCTGGCCTCGATCCGCGAGACCGACGCCATCTGCCACGTCGTGCGCTGCCACGTCGACAGCGGCGTCCCCCACCCCGACGGGCGCGTCGACCCGCTCGCCGACGTCGAGACGATCGAGACCGAGCTGCTCTACGCGGACCTCGAGCAGGCCGAGCGGCGCCTGGAGAAGGTCGGCAAGGAGGCGAAGTCCGGCGACCGCGAGAAGGTCGCGGAGAAGGCGTGGCTGGAGCAGCTCGTGACGGCGCTCCAGGAGGGCCGTCCGGCGCGATCCGTCGAGGTCCCCGACGAGGCCGCCGACGCGCTGCGCAACCTCCAGCCGCTGACCGCCAAGCCGGTGCTCTACCTCGCCAACGTCGACGAGGGCGCGGGGCTCGAGCCGCCGGCCGCGCTGCGCGCCCACGCGGAGGCGGTGGGCGCCCGGGCCGCCGCGGTCTCCG
>DASQDJ010000004.1:0-6151 GCA_035634215.1 Solirubrobacterales bacterium
GAAGGCGCCGACCTAGCCGGCCCGATCGATCGCCGCTTCCAGGTCCTCCGCCGATTCGGCGTCGATCGGCTCCAGGCCTTCGGTGCGCGGGCCCTCGACCGCGAACGACGGCGTGCCGCCGAGGCCGAGCCGCTGCGCCTCCGCCGTCGTCCATTCGACCTCGGCGAGGACCCGCTCGTCGCGGCGTTCGCGGTTCCATCTGGCGATGTCCGGGACGCCGGCGCCTTCGGCGACGGCCGTCAGGAAGTCGTCGGTGACGTAGCCCGAGCCCTCGAAGCCCTGGTTGCGGTAGAAGAGCTCGACGAACTCCCACCCGCGCCCCTGCTCGCCCGCGGCCACCGCGGCGGCGCCGGCCGGCACGGACTCCTCGCCGATGATCGTGAAGTTGCGGAACTCGACCTTGGCCTCGCCGCCGCGGACCTTCGCCTCGATCACCTCGGGCACGATCTCTTCCGCGTAGACCTTGCAGGCCGGGCACTGCAGGTCGCCGTACTCGACCAGGGTCACCTTGGCGCTCGGGTCGCCCAGGACGAGGCCGCGCTGCGGGATGCCGCGAAGTTGACCGGTTATGGCGCCAACCCCCTCGAGATCGGTATCGCCGCCGTCGCTCTGGGTGCCGGCGATCGCGATGGCCACCGCGACCCCTGCGATCGCCAAGAAGGCTGCCGCGCTGGCCAGCTTGATCAGCCGCCGACGGCGCTCTTCGTCGACTCCGTCGCCCGCGCTCATCCCGGTTTCCCCACATAGGTCACCATCCGCGCCGCACTGACCGCGAAGAGCGCCGTCATCAGCACGGCGCTGACCACGCACCACTGGCAGATCGCGTCGATCACGAACAGCTCCAGCCAGGTCAGGTACACGCTGTAGCCGAACCCGACCAACCCGAGCAGGAAGCCGCCCATCCGCGCCCCGTCGCCACGCAGGAGCGCCGCGCCGAGCAGCAGGGCGTAGCCGACGATGCCGATCACCGCGACGCTGATCCCCAGCAGCTCGGAGTGCGAGCTTTCGGCGACCCTCTCGCAGCCGCCGCCCCCGGCCAGGCAGGCGGGCGCGCCGCCGTCGGCCGCGGCGATCGCGATGTAGGCGGCGACGCCGACGCCGAAGGTGGCGAGGAACGTCGCCGCTCGCTGCAGGGTGCCCTCGGCCGGGACGGACATCGGCGGCAGCCTATGGCTTGCGCCTGTGCGCCGGCTAAAGGCCGTGCCCGCGAACAGGAACGCACCGGTCTCGCGGGGCGCTACTGCCGCTTCCAGCCGCCGCCGAAGAGACGGCTGAGCCGGCCGCCGCGATTCGGCCTGAACTTGGGCGCTCCCTCCTCCGGCGGCCCGAGCCGCTGCGCGCGCTCCGCCTCGATCCTCAGGACGACGCCCCGCTCGGCGGTCCGGTCGACCTCCGGGGCGTCGGCGAAGCGCAGCTTGCCCTCGCTGTCCCGGAAGACGACGCCGTCGAAGATGTGCTCGCTGTAGTTGTCGAGCATCGCCTCGACCCGGCCGACCTCGACCCCGTCGGCGCTGTAGACAGGCGTCCCCGGCCGGACGGCTGCGTAGTGGATCGCGGGTCCGATGTCCTCCATCACGCCAAGGCTAACGACGGGCGGCGACCTCCGGCTCGGCGCAGAAGGCGGCGATCTCACGGGAGAGCCTGCCGCCCTGCCAGGCGAGCGGCGACTCGCCCTCCGCCTCGCCGACAAGGCGGGCTCGCGGGATGGCCTCGGCGTAGGCCTCCGCGACGGCACGCGGATGGCCGGGGTCGGGCCCGTCGTGGCTGGCGACCACGAGGGTCGGCGTCTCAATCGCCGCGAGGTCGTCCAAGCCGCCGAAAGGCCGTGAGCGCGGCACTTCGCGCAGCGCGACGACGAGGGCGTCGAGATGCCGGTGCAGGAGCATCCGTTCGCGGGTGAAGCGCAGGACCGTGTCGCGCCAGCGCGGCTCGATGCCCTGCTCGCGCCCGATGTACGCGACGAAGCCGTCGATCCCTCCCGACTCGAGCGCCTCCGCCAAGCCGTCCCAGTAGGCGAGCCCATCTTCGGTCACCTCCCCCGCGTAGACGGGCCCGACGACGACCAGGCCGGCAAGCCGCTCGGGACGCCGGAGCGCGTAGGCCACCGCGGTGTGCGAGCCCATCGAGTGGCCGACGAGGACGAAGCGGCCCTCCCCCACCTCGGCCTCGACCACCGCCTCCAGGTCGTCGACGAGGCGCTCGTACCCGTAGCCCTCCTCGGGCGGGGCCGGCTCCGACTCGCCGTGCCCGCGAGCGTCATAGGCGACGACCGTGTTGCCGGCCCGCTCCAGCGCCCGCGAGCCATGGATGACGTAGCGGCGCGTCGCGGTGATGCCGTGGCAGAGGACGATCGGGCTCCCCTCGCCGGCGCTCTCGCCGCGCAGGGCCGGGGCCTCGCCGACCGCGAAGGGCCGCGGCTCGGTCGGGGTCACGCGACCGCCGAGAGTGCCGTTTCGAGGTCGTCGACGGCCTGGAAGCGCGAGCCGGTCCGCGAGACGTGGCGGTAGCGCACGACTCCCTCGCCGTCGACGACGAAGACCGAGCGCATCACGTAGCGCCCGCCCGTGGCGCCCTCGAGCCCGAAGAGCTTCCCGAGGGGACCGGCCCAGCCGACGACGCCGTAGCTCCTGCTCACGGCCAGATCCTCGTCGGCGAGCAGCGGCACGCTGAGCTCCTGTTCTTCGATCCAGCGCTCGTGCGACTCGACCGACTGCGGCGAGATGCCGAGCACCTCGGCGTCGAGCCGGTCGAGCCGGTCGGCCTTGTCGCGGTAGGAGCAGAACTGCTTGGTGCAGACCGCCGTCGCGTCGCCCGGATAGAAGGCCAGCACGAGGTTCCGGCCCCTGTAGTCGGTCAGCCGGTAGGTGCGACCACCGCTGCCCGGCAGCTCGAACTCGGGCGCCGCGTCGCCGACGTCGACCTTGGCCATGCGGCCAGGGTATCGGTGACTGTGCACTTGACCCCACTCCAGTGTGGTCAAGTGCACAGTCGGCGGCAAATGCCATCGCCGCTAGGTTGTCCGCGATGAGCGAGATGCCGCACGTCGACGGGGTCCGCCACCGCCAGGTGCGGGCGCGCGGGCTCGACTTCCACGTCGCCGAAGCCGGCGAGGGAGACGACGTCGTCCTCTGCCTGCACGGCTGGCCGCAGCACTGGTACGAGTGGCGCTTCCTGATGCCAGCGCTGGCCGACCGCCACCGCGTCCTGGCGATGGACCTGCGCGGCTTCGGCTGGTCCGACGCGCCGCCCGACGGCTACGAGAAGGAGAACCTCGCCGACGACGTGCTCGCCGTCCTCGACGCCCTCGGCATCGAGCGGGTCAAGCTGGTCGGCCACGACTGGGGCGGCTGGATCGGCTTCCTGCTCTGCCTGAAGGCGCCGCATCGCTTCGAGCGCTTCCTGCCGCTCAACATCCTCCACCCCTGGATCGGTGGACTGCCGGCCGTCGTCCCCTACGCCTGGCGCTTCACCTACCAGCTCGTGGTCATGGCGCCGGTGCTCGGCTATCAGCTGCATCGCCGCACCGGCTTCATTCCCGGAATCCTCCGCTCTGGCTCCACCGTCAAAGAGGCCTGGGACGAGGAGACGGTCCGCGCCTTCGCCGCCAACCTCGCCGAGCCCGACCGGGCGCGAGCCGGCGTGCAGCTGTACCGGAGCTTCCAGCTGCGCGAGGTGCCCGGTCTGCTGCGCGGCCGCTACGCGAAGCGGCGCCTGACCGTGCCGACGCTGCTGCTGTTCGGCGTCGAGGACGCGGTGCTCCGCCCCGAGCTCCTCGACGGCTACGAGCAGCACGCTGACGAGATGCGGGTCGAGCTGGTCCGCGACTGCGGCCATTTCATCGCCGACGAGCGGCCGGAGCTGGTCGCCGCGCGCGCCCGCGAGCACTTCGCGGCGGGCTAGACAATCGCCCTAGGCAGTCGAGTCGCGGCGGTCCAGGCGGTCGGGGTCGGGCTTATGCGGCCGGCCGGCGGCTAGCCGCGCTCGATCGAGACTTTTTCGATCAGAACCGTCTGTTTCGGTTTTTCGGCCGGCGTTCCAAGTTTGCCGATCGTCTCGACGACGTCCATGCCCTCGCTGACCTTGCCGACCAGGGCGTATTCGGGCGGCAGGCCCGCGTCGGCGCCGAGCACGACGAAGAACTGGCTGCCGGAGCGTCCGGGGGGCTCGGCGCCGCTCTTCGCCATCGCCACGATGCCTTTCGTGTAGGCGAGGTTGGCGGGTGGTTTCTCGTCGACGCTGTAGCCGGGGCCGCCGGTCCCGGTCCCTTCGGGATCGCCACCCTGGATGACGAAGCCCGGGACGATGCGGTGGAAGGTGAGCCCGTCGTAGAAGCCCTCCTCCGAGAGGAAGGCGAAGGAGTTGGCGGTTTTCGGCGCCCGTTTCGTGTCGAGCGCGATCTCGAACGTGCCACAGCTGGTTTCCACCACCGCGGTCGCTTCCTCGCCCGGCTCCAGCGCTTTTCCGGCGGCGTCGAAGCTGACGTTCTTCGGCTGCGGTGCTTCGACTTCCTGGCAGCCGTTGGCGCTCGCCGCGGTGCCCGAATCGCCGTCGTCCTCACCGCCACCGCGGCCGATCAGGATCGCGGCGACGATCACCGCCACAAGCCCGGCGAAGACCGCCAGAATGATCCACTTGCGACGCTCGGAATCGTCTCTTGGGCGCTCAGTCCCCTCCATGCGGGCGCAAGCCTAGTCGATGGACCGGCTGACGACCCTCGCCGCCGCCGTGCTCGCCCTTCCCGAGCCGCCGGAGCGCATCCTCGAGATCGGCTGCGGCGAAGGGGACGCAACCCTCTTCCTCGCCCGCGAGTTCCCGTCGGCGCGGGTGCGGGGCGTCGACTCCTCCGCGGCGGCGGTCCGCGCCGCCGTCGCCCGAATCGGGCTCGACCCCGAGGGCCGGATCGCCTTCAAGCAGGGCAGGCCCGACGCCCTCCCCTACCCCGACGGGCTCTTCGACCTCGTCGTCCGCGATGGCGGCTCGCTGCACCCTGCCGAGTCGGTGCGCGTGCTGCGGCCGGGCGGCCACCTGCTCTGGGTCGAGCCGCCCCGCACTGGGCGCTGGGGCCTCCTCGTCTCATGGACGCACTGGCGGCTCGCGACGGCCGGATTCGAGACGACGCTCCACGAGGAGCTGGCCGGGCGCCGCGCCTGGATCGGCCGATTCTCGCCGCCCTGACCGACGCTGCCGCCACTAGGCTGCTCGCGATGATCGACGGACAGCCGCTCGCGCTCCTCGTCAACCCATCCGCGGCCCACGGCCGCGCGCTGAAGCTGCTGCCCGAGATCGAGGCGGAGCTCGACGCCCGCCGCGTCCCCTTCCGCGTCGCCCGCACCCGCGGCCTCGAGGACGGGGTCGAGCGGGCGCTGCTCGCGGTCGAGGGCGGCGAGCTGCCAGTCGTGCTGAGCGGCGACGGCATGGTCGGCGCCGTCGGCGGCGCGCTCGCCGGCTCCGAGACGCCACTCGGCATCCTCCCCGCCGGGCGCGGCAACGACCTGGCGCGCACCCTGGGGATCCCGAGCGAGCCGGCCGCCGCGGTCGCCACCCTGCTCGACGGCCGGGTAGAGCGCATCGACGTCGGCGAGGCCAACGGCAGGCGCTTCCTCGGCATCGCCAGCTGCGGCCTCGACTCCGAAGCGAACAGGCTCGCCAACGAGACCAAGCTGCTGCGCGGCAACCTGGTCTACGCCTACGCGGGCTTTCGCTCGCTGGTCGCCTGGAAGCCGGCCCGCTTCACGATCGGGGTCGGCGAGGAGAGGATCCGGATGACCGGCTTCTCGGTCGCGGCCGCCAACAACAGCACCTTCGGGGGCGGCATGAGGCTGGCGCCCGACGCCGACCTGCGCGACGGCGAGTTCGACGTCGTCACGATCGTCGACCACAGCAGGTGGAAGTACGCGGCTAACCTGCACAAGGTGTTCTCCGGCGCCCACGTCGAGATGGACGAGGTCCGGGTCTTTCGCACGGCGCGGCTCGAGCTGAGCGCCAGCCGTCCCTTCGCCGTCTCCGCCGACGGCGAGCACCTGACCGACCTGCCCGCGACGCTGCGGGTGCTGCCGCGGGCGCTGGGCGTCGTCGTGCCGCGGAACCCGGGGTGAGCGCGGCGAACGGGGGCCTGTTCGGCGCCAAGCGGCACGTCGCCAGGGCCGCCGGC
>DASQDJ010000005.1:0-13345 GCA_035634215.1 Solirubrobacterales bacterium
TCGGCGACTCTGCCGGCCGCCTCGAGCGTTTGGTGGAGGCGGTGGATCGGGGCGAGTGCGACCTCGCCGTTGCCGCCTTTAGCCGCCGCGTCGGCGGCGGCTTCGGCGTCGCGCTCGGCTTCGCGGGCGGCGCGATCCGCCGCCTCTGCGGCTTCGAGGCGGCGGCGCCGATCTCCGGCCAGCGTGCCATGCGGGTGGAGGTGCTGCGCGCGGCCCTGCCCTTCGCGCGCGGCTACGGGATGGAGATCGGGATGACGGTCGACGCGGTGCGGGCGGGGTACAGCGTGCGCGAGTACGAGCTCGACCTCTCCCACCGCGCCACCGGTCGCAGCCTCGGCGGCTTCGTCCACCGCGGCCGCCAGCTCGTCGACTTCGCGCGCGTCTACCGGTCCCGCCGTCGGGCCGGTTGAGCTCAGCCCCGCTTCGCGTAGTCGCCGATCTCGCCGAAGTCGACCATCACGCAGGGCTCCGAGCCGACGACCTCGGCGTCGTGGCCGGGCGGGATCGCCATGACGTCGCCGGCCTTGACCTCGACCTCCGCGCCGTCGTCCATGTAGACGCGCATGCTGCCGGAGATGACGTAGGCGAAATGGGCGACCTGACAGGAGTCCGTGCCGGCGATCGGCTTGACGTTCTCCGACCATCTCCAGCCCGGCTCGAACGTGCCCTTCCCGACCGGGTGGCCGGCGAGTTCGACCACCTCCGCCTGGCCTTTGCCCTCGAACGGGCGGACCTCGTCGGGAGAGTCGAAGTTCTTGACTTCAGCTGCGGCCATGGTGGCTCCTTCCATAGGGTCTGAGCCCCTGCCCGCATTCGACCGTACACCCGCTGACATGCTGAGACAACCGCGATCTCGTGAACAGCCGTGATCCTCGCGATCGACCAGGGGACGACCGGGACGACCTGCCTCGTCTTCGACGAGGAGGGGCGGATCGCCGGACGCGCCTACGCGGAGCTCGAGCAGCACTTCCCGCGGCCGGGCTGGGTCGAGCACGACGCGAACGAGATCTGGGAGACGACGCGGCGGGTCGGGGCCGAGGCGCTCGCCGACGCGGGCGTCGAGGGCGCGGAGCTCGAGACGATCGGGATCACCAACCAGCGCGAGACCGTGGTCGCCTGGGACCGGGCGAGCGGCGAGCCGCTGCACCGGGCGCTCGTCTGGCAAGACCGCCGCACCGCGGCGCGCTGCGACGAGCTGCGCGACGCCGGCCCCGAGTCGCTGGTGCGCGAGCGCACCGGGCTCGTCATCGACCCCTACGTCAGCGGCACCAAGCTCGAGTGGCTGCGGCGGGAGGTCGACGGGGCCGAGCGGGCGGCGCTCGGAACCATCGACTCCTGGCTCCTCTACAAGCTGACCGGCCGGCACGCGACCGACCGCACGAACGCCTCGCGGACGCTGCTCTTCGACGTCCACCGCCTGCGCTGGGACGAGGAGCTGTGCGGGATGCTCGGCGTCGATCCGGCCCAGCTGCCCGAGCCGCTGCCCTCGGCGCACGTGTACGGGACGACGTCGGAGTTCGGCGGCGAGGTTCCGGTGGCGGGCGTGGCCGGCGACCAGCAGGCGGCGCTCTTCGGCCAGGCGTGCCACGCGGCCGGGACCGCCAAGAACACCTACGGCACCGGCAGCTTCGTCCTCCTGCACAGCGGCGAGGAGGCGCCGCCGGCGGCCGAGGGAGTGCTGACGACCGTCGCCTGCTCGACCGGGGAGGTGGCTGCCTACGCGGTGGAGGCCTCGATCTTCGTCACCGGCGCGGCCGTCCAGTGGCTGCGGGACGGGCTGGGCGTGATCGACGCGGCCGAGGAGACCGAGCCGCTCGCCGCCTCGCTGGCGGGCAACGATGGTGTCTACTTCGTCCCCGCCCTGACCGGCCTCGGCTCGCCGCACTGGGATCCCTACGCGCGCGGCACCATCGTCGGCCTGACGCGGGGCAGCGGCCGCGCCCACCTGGCCCGGGCGGCGCTCGAGGCGATCGCCTACCAGACGGTCGACGCGGTGCGGGCCGAGGAGGCAGCTTCGGGGCGACGGCTGGAGGTGCTGAAGGCCGACGGCGGGGCGGTGTCCAACGGCTGGCTGATGCAGTTCCAGGCGGACGTCCTGGGGGCGCCGGTCGTGGTGCCGGAGATCGCCGAGACGACGGCGCTCGGGGCCGCTTACCTGGCGGGGATCGCCACCGGGCGGTGGAGCGAGGAGCAGGTCGGGGAGATGTGGCGCGAGGCGGCCCGCTACGAGCCGCGGATGGGCGAGGACCAGCGAGAGTCGCTGCTCGCCGAGTGGCGCCGGGCGGTTGATCGGGCGCGCGGCTGGGCCGCCTGACGCGCCGGCTCAGAGAATTGCCAACGCCGTTGCGAAGAATTTAGATTCAGCGCGCCATCCGCGACGTTCCGTCTGCGAGCATGGGAACATGCAGGCCATGAGAGAAGCGTGGACCGACGAGCGGCTCGACGACCTGAACGAGAAAGTCGACAAGGGCTTCGCCCGAGTCGACGCGCGGTTCAATCAGGTCGACGCCCGCTTCGACTCGATGCAGTCGCACATCGACAAGCGCTTCGAGAGCTTCGAGGGGCGCTTCGCCGCGCTGCAGCGGACGCTGCTCCTTACGAACACGGGCATCATCGCTGCCCTGATCGGCGTGATCGCGACGCAGGTCTGAGCGCCGCGTAACCGCTCGCCGCGGCGGGGGTACGCACAGCGGGCAGTCGCCACCGGCGCCCAACTCGCATGCCAGAGCTCAAGCCACAGGTCTACAAGGACGAACGCCCCGCGGAGTACTTCGACCGCTTCCACGCGCGGGCGCGCCGGGGCGTGGGATGGACTTATCCGCTCGTCCGCGCGATCGTCACGCCGATCTGCCTGCTGCTCTACCGGACCCGGGCGATCGGCGTGAAGAACGTCCCCAAGGACGGCCCGGTCCTGCTCGCCCCCAACCACTTCAGCCAGATGGACCACTTCTTCATCGGGCTCTACCTGCGCCGCCAGGTCCGCTTCATGGCGAAGTCGCAGCTGTTCGGGCCGCCGGTCCTCACCTACGTCTACTCGCACGGGGGGGTCTTTCCCGTCCGCCGCGGCCACAAGGACGAGGAGGCGTTCAAGACCGTCTTCACGCTGCTCGACCAGGGCGAAATGGTGTTGATCTACGCCGAGGGCGGCCGTTCGCGAACCGGCGAGCTGGGCGACGTCAAACCGGGGATCGGCCGCATCGCGCTCGAATCCGGCGTGCCGGTCGTGCCGGTCGCGATCCACGGCTCCGAGAGCGTGCGCCGCTGGAAGCGCTTCCGCTTCCCCCGCGTGACAGTGCAATTCGGCGAGCCGGTCTCCTTCCCGGTCGAGGAGGTGCCGAGCCGCGAGCGGCAGCTCGAGGCGGCGGCCGAGCTCTTCGAGCCCGTGCGCGAGATGTACCGCGAGCTCGCTACTCGTAACAATCGCCGAGCTTCTCGTAGAAGCTCGGATCGTGCCCCGGCGTGACGATCGCGTTCGGGAACTCGCGCTTGAACAGCCGCACCTCCTGCAGCGAGCGCCGATAGTTGTGCGCGTCGAAGGGGCGGGGCGCGAGGGGCGCGCTGCCCTCGAGCTGGGCGGCGGTGTAGACGACGTCGCCGCCGATCACGAAGTCGTGCTTCGAGAGGCGGGCGATGACCGACATGTGGCCGGCGCTGTGCCCCGGCGTGTAGGCGAGGCGAACGGAGCCGTCGCCGAAGAGGTCGAAGCTGCGCCCGAAGGTCGCGTAGGAGTCGATGTTGCCGCGGTCGAAGTCGACCGTGCGGTAGTCGAAGGCGTAGTCGAAGTGCTCGCGCCGGTAGCCGTTCAGGGCCGGGCTCGGCCCGCTCGTCGCGAACTTCCACTCGACCTCGCTGACGACGAAGGTCGAGTTGGGGAATTCGGCGATCGCCGAGGTGTGGTCGAGGTGGAGATGGGTCATCACGACCAGTGGCAGGGCGCCGGGGTCGATGTCGCGCTCGCGCAGCCGCGAGGGCACGTCGGCGCCAGGCTCCAGGATCGGCTTGCCGAAGCGGGCGCCGAGCCCGCCGAAGTTCTTGGCCGGGTCGGCCGCGATCGAGGGGTGCAGGCCGGTGTCCACTAGAACCGGGCCGGCGTTGGGATGGCGGATCAGGAAGGCGGGGCAGGGGACCTTCACCGCCGGCTCGCCGGTCAGGAGAGCCCGCATCAGCTTCGCCTTGAGCAGGCGGCCGCCGGGGCATTCCATCATGTGGCGCGACCATTCGGCGTGCCCGCCGACGAAGGGCTCGACGCTGACCGTGGCTCCGCGCGTGCCTCCGGGGAGCGGCTCGTGCAGCGGCTTGGCCTCGACGTGAACCTTCATCGCGCGGTCACATTACCCGCGTGTCGCCCGGCAATAAGCTCCCTCCGTGACTGAAAGCGCCCGTTCGCGCATCTTCAGGGAGGGCCTGCTCGAGGGCCAGGTCTGCCTCGTCTCCGGCGCGGGCAGCGGCCTCGGGCGTGAGACCGCGCTCGAGCTGGCCCGGCTCGGAGCCGGCGTCGTCGGCTGCGGCCGCCGCGAGGAGCCGCTGGCCGAGACCGCCTCGCTCGCTGACGGCCTCGCCGGCTCGTTCGAGCACGAGGCGATGGACATCCGCGACGAGGAGGCGGTCGACCGCCTCCTCGACGGCGTGCTCGAGCGCCACGGCCGGCTCGACACGCTCGTCAACAACGCCGGCGGGCAGTTCCTCAGCCCCGCCGAGGCGATCACGCCGAAAGGCTTCCGCACCGTGATCGAGCTCAACGTGCTCGGGACGTGGCTGATGACCCACGCCGCCGCGACCAAGGCGTTCGTCCCGCAGGGCGGCGGCAAGGTGCTTAGTGTGACGCTCTCGCCCCACAACGGCATGCCCGGCATGGTCCATTCGGGCGCCGCCCGCGCCGCGGTCGAGAACATGATGCGCACGCTAGCCGTCGAGTGGGCGCGCTTCGGGATCAGGACCTGCGCCCTGGCGGCCGGGCAGTTCATGACCGAGACGATGAAGACGAAGTATCCGCGGGCGATCGTCGAGAACCTGGAGCGCTCGATCCCCCTGCAGCGGGCCGGCCGTGCCGAGGAGATGGCCTGGCTCGTCGCCTACCTGGCCTCGCCGGCCGGCGACTTCTTCTCCGGCACGACGATCACGATCGACGGCGCCCGCGACAACTGGGCGGGCCCGTGGCCGCCCGAAGCGATTACCACCAAGAGCGGCGACCCGCTCACCGAGCAGCGGCGAGGCAAGTAGAGCCGTTCGGGGACCCGTCCACGGAGGCTCTGGGATCACGCCCGAACCCTCGGCAAACGATTCAGCTGCGCGACGGTCTCCGGGGAAGGGTCCCCGAACGGCTCTACCGCGGCTCGAGGACGACGATCGGGATCTCGCGGCCCTGGCTGCGCTTCTGGTAGGTCCGGTAGCCGGGCCACGCCTCTTCGGCCATCGGCCAGAGGCGCTCCCGCTCCTCTGCGGTCGCCACCCGGGCGCGGACCGGGATCCGCTCGCCGCCGACCTGGACGGTCGTCTCGGGGTTCGCCTTCAGGTTGTGGAACCAGGCGGGATGCTTGGGGAAGCCGCCCTTCGAGGCGATCAGGACGATGTCGTCGCCGTCGGCGACGTAGAGGAGGGGAGCGGTGCGCTTCACCCCGCTCTTGGCGCCGACGTGGTCGAGCAGGCACATCTTGCCCGGCACGCCGGGGATCCTCTGGCCGACCCGCCCGCCCGTGGCCCGGTAGGCCCGAGTGTGCAGGCCGGCGACGCGCGTCAGGGCAGGCCAGATGCGGTCCGCGACCTCGAGGTAGAGGACCTTCGGCCTGCCCGCTGACGCGCCCTCGCTCAGGTGTACATCCCCCCGAACATGCCACCGGTCACGTCGATGACCTGGCCGTGGATGTAGTTGGCCAGCGGTGAGGCGAGGAAGAGGACCGGGCCCGACGCCTCCTGCGGCGTCGCGGGACGGCCGAGCGGGATGATCGCCGAGGCCATCGCCCGCATCTGCTCGGGGATGCCGAGCTCGATCTTCTCGCCGCTCGGGGAGGTCATCTCGTCGCCCGCCTCCTTGGCCTGGGTGAGGCGCGTTTCGACGAAGCCGAAGGCGACCGCGTTGACGTTGATCTTGAACTGGCCCCACTCCTTGGCGAGCGTTTTCGTGAGGCCGACGACGCCCATCTTGGCGGCTGAGTAGTTGACCTGGCCGGCGTTGCCCATCATGCCCGAGGTCGAGGAGACGTTGATGATCTTGCGGAAGACCTCATTGCCCTCGTTGCGCTCGGCCTTCGCCGCCTCGCGCCAGTGCGGGGCGAGCGCCCTGGCGACGCGGAAGGGGACGATCGTGTGGATGTCGAGCATCGCCTGGAACTGCTCGTCGCTCATCTTGTGGGCGACGCCGTCCCAGGTGTAGCCGGCGTTGTTGACGGCGATGTCGACCGTGCCGAAGGCGTCGACCGCGGCGGCGACCAGCTCGTCGGCGGCGCCCTCCTTGGTCAGGTCGCCGGCGTGGACCGCCGTCTCGCCCTGGATCTCTCCGGCCGCCTGCTCGGCGACGTCGGCGTCGAGGTCGTTGATCAGAACCTTGGCGCCCTCGGCGACGAACATCTCCGCCGTGGCGCGGCCAATTCCGCGTGCCGAGCCCGTGACGATCGCCGCTTTCCCATCAAGAAGTCCCATCGATCCGCTCTCTCCTTATAGGTCTAGGAAGTCGGGCCGGGAGGCTACAGGGATGGGGGTGGCCCTGGTTGACCGGCCAGTCAAGTGGGAGGGAGGGCAGCGGGAAGGGCTTCCGCGGGGGCGGTCGAACACCTCTGGGCCAGTCCCGCCGCAAGGAGGCAACAGATGGAGTCCTCGGTCCCGCCAGCCCAGCCAGTCGCCCCGTCGGATTACCCGGTCGCCTTCTCGGTCGACTATCCCGATCGCAAGCTGAACCGGCTGACCACCTTCTTCCGCATCTTCACGGTGATCCCGATCGCGATCGTCGCTGGGCTGATCGGCGGCGCCTCGATAGGCGGGGCGGAAGGCAGCGAAGCGGGGGGCTGGATCGGCTCCGGCGTCGGCATCCTCACCATGCCGCTGGTCCTGATGATCCTCTTCCGCAAGAAGTACCCGCGCTGGTGGTTCGACTGGAACCTCGAGCTGATGCGCTTCACCAACCGGATCGGCGTCTACGTGGCGCTGATGGACGACCGCTATCCCTCGACCGACGAGCGGCAGTCGGTTCGCCTCGATTTCCGGTATCCGGACGCCGAGCGCGAGCTCGGCCGCGGCTGGCCGCTGGTCAAGTGGCTGCTGGCGATTCCGCACTACTTCGTGCTCTTCTTCCTCTACATCGGCGTCTTCTTCGCGGTCGTGTTCGCCTGGTTCGCGATCCTCTTCACGGGGCGCTATCCCCGCGGCGTCTTCGACTTCGTCGAGGGCGTCATCCGCTGGCACAACCGCGTCGTCGGCTACGCCTTCGCTCTCGTCACCGACCGCTATCCGCCGTTCCGGCTAGGACACTGAGCGGCGGCGCTCCGCTCTGTCCAAAATACGCCTGACATTTACAGCCGCCACCCGTTTGTAAAGCGCCCCGCCGCCTGACCTCCCATGGGCGGTCGGGGCATTTACCTCCGCGGGCCGCGCCTATACTCGCCGCGATGGGAGCGAGGCGGGTGGTTGGAATGGCGGTCGGGGTCATGATGTCCGCTGCCGTCTTGGCCTGGCCCGCGACCGGTGGCGCCGAGCACGTCAGCGTCGGCGGCAGCATCGCCGCTGACGTGGAGAGGGCGGGCCCGAGCTCGTGGCGGATCGAGATCGACTTCACGATCGTCTGCCACGGAGCGGGAGCCAAAGGCGCCTCGCACCAGGGAAATCTCTACCTGGTGGACCAGGACAGCGGCGAGCGGATCTACCTCGGCGGGGTGTCTGGAGCGGCTGGCCACGTCGCCCAGCTCGTCAGCTCCAAGGGCCGCTGGCAACGGTTCGTCGTGCTGTTGCAGGCGAGCTGCTTCGACAACGAGACGCTGCACGGGTCCGACACCGTTGAAATTCACGGTGGGTTCCTCGCCATTCCGCCACGGTTCCGCGGCGGCGCGGGGGCCGGGGGCGGCGGGAATGGCGGAAAAGGCGACGGGCAGGACGGCGGCGATCCGACCGCGCCGCTGCGGTCCGGCGGCTGCGCGAGGTTGACGATCGGCTCCAACAGCGCCGACAGCCTCTTGGGTGGCGCCGCCGGCGATGTCGTCTTCGCCCTGGGCGCGGCAGACCTTGTCAGAGGAGGCGCGGGGCACGACTGCCTGCTCGGCGAAGCGGGGCGAGACCTGTTGCAAGGCGAGGGCGGGCACGACCGGCTGACGGGCGGCAAGGGCGCGGACCGTCTGCTCGGCGGCCCCGGCGTCAACGCCTACGATGCCGGCGCGGGGCGCGACTTCGTCGACGCCCGCAACGGCGCGGCGGAGACGGTGCGTTGCGGCCCGGGTCGCGATCGTGCGCGCGTCGATCGCGGCGACGAGCTGAGCTCCTGCGAGACCGCCGCGCGGCCCGGCGCGTAGGAGCCGTCAGCCGAGCCGGACGCCGCCGTCCTCGGTGACGGTCCAGCGCGGGTTGTGAGCGACCTCCCACGGGTGGCCCTCCGGGTCGACGAAGATCGCGCTGTAGCCGCCCCAGAAGGTCTCGGCCGGCTCGCGCCCGATCCGGGCGCCCGCCGCGCGGGCCTCCTCGACGATCACGTCGACCTCCTCCGGCGATCCGAAGTTGACCGCGAGCGTTACGCCGCCCCAGCCGCCGCCGTCCTCGACGCAACTGTCCTCCGCCAGCCGCGTCCGGTCCCACAGCGCGACGACCATCTCGCCGGCCTGGAAGAAGACGACGTCGTCCTTCGGGCCGGCGTTGGTCTTCCACCCGAGCGCCTCGTAGAACCGTCGCGCCCGGCCGAGGTCCGCGACGCCGAGCGTGATCAGGTTGACGCGCTGCTTCATCGCGCTCCGATCGTACGCCGACTCGCCGCCGCGATCAGCGCGGCAGGAGCTGGACGATGGGGATGGCGCGGCCGCTGCGGGCGGCGCTCTCGCGATATGAGGCGAACGCCGGAAAGACGTTGTCGGCGAAGGCCCAGAGGCGCGACCGTGCCGCCTCGTCCTCGATGATCTCGGTGCGGAACGGTCGTCCGTTCAGCCGCACGCCCCCAGGATGCGCCTTGATGTTGTGGAACCAAGCCGGGTGCTCTGGCGCGCCGGCTTTCGAGGCGATGATCGTCACCCGCTCGCCGTCGTGGAAGTAGATGACGCCGTTGCGCCTCGTCCGGCCGCTTCGCGCCCCACGCGTCTCCAGCAATGCGGTGGGAAGGGCCAGACCCGTGCCCAGTCGGCCGCCCGTCAGGCGCAGCAGCACCGGATCGACCTTCCAGCCGATCTTGCGGGACAGCCAGAGCCCGAAGGGCGAGGCGGTGAACCGCGCCCACGCCCGGTAGAGCCGGCCGCGCCGCCGGAGTGGATCCACATACCGCAGCTTGCTCGTCGCGGACATGGCGACCGGGACGCTACAGCCCCATCAGCTTGCCGAGGATCTCCTTCATGACCTCGTCGGTGCCGCCGCCGATCGGGCCGAGGCGGGCGTCGCGGACGGCGCGCTCGATGCCGTACTCGCGCATGTAGCCGTAGCCGCCGTGGATTTGAAGCGACTGGTCGGCGATCTCGAGCACGGCGCGCTGGGTGACGAGCTTGGCCATCGTCACGTCCTTGATGCAGTCTTGGCCCTCGTGGAAGAGGCGCAGGGCGTTGTAGGTGAGGGCGCGGGCCGCTTCGGCCTTGGTCGCCATCTCCGCGACGTGGTGGCGGATCGCCTGGAACTTGCCGATCGGACGGCCGAAGGCTTCGCGGTCGAGGGCGTATGAGACCGTCGTCTCGATCAGGCGCTGCATCGCCCCGACCGCGCCGATCGCCATCAGAAGCCGCTCCCAGGCGAAGTTGGCCATGATCAGCTTGAAGCCCTCGTTCTCCTCGCCGAGCAGGTTCTCGGCCGGGACCTCGACGTCGGTGAAGGAGAGCTCGCCGGTGTCGGAGGAGTGCCAGCCCATCTTCTCCAGCTTTCGCGCCACCTCGTAGCCGGGCATCTCGCGCTCCAGGACGAGGAAGGAGATGCCGCCGTGGCCGCCCTCCTGGGTCGTCTTGCAGGCGCAGACGAGGAAGTCGGCGCGGACCCCGTTGGTGATGAAGGTCTTGGCGCCGTTGACGACGTATCCGCCGTCGACCTTGCGGGCGAAGGTCGAGATGCCGGCGACGTCGGAGCCCGCCCCCGGCTCGGTGATCCCGAGTGCGCCGATCTTCTCGCCGGCGATCCCGGGCACGATCCAGCGCTGCCGTTGCTCCTCCGTGCCGAAGTTGAACACCGGCGGCATCGCGATCGAGGTATGGGCGTTGAGGCCCGCCGCGACGCCGCCCGAGCCGCCCTGGCGCGCCAGCTCCTCGACCCAGACCGCGTCGTGCAAGTGGGTGCCGCCCTGGCCGCCGTAGCGCTCGGGGAACTTCAGCCCGAGGAAGCCGAGCTCCGCGCAGCGCCGGTAGAGGTCGCGCGGGAATTCGCGCGCCGCCTCCCACGCGTCGACGTGGGGGGCGATCTCCTTGCGCACGAAGCGGCCGACCGTCTCGCGCAGCTCCTCGTGCTCCTCGCCGAAGGGCGGCAGGGTCGCGCGCGCCCCGCTGTCCTTGATCACAGTCATCTTGCGAAGGCGTTACGCTCTTTTTGCAGACAACGCGCCACGTGTTACACCGGCTTCTCTAGCGTGGCGGGCATGGAGAGAACGATGTGGACTGACGAGCGACTGGACGACCTGTCGAAGAAAGTGGATGCGGGCTTCGAGCGAGTAGATCGCGACATTCGCGACCTGCGGATGCTCATGTTCCACCTGTGGGGCACCAACATGCTCGCCATCCTCGCCACGATCGCCACGGTCATCGTCACCAGCAGCTGACCGTCACCCCGTGGCCCGGGCGCCCTTCGCCGGCGCCTTCCAGTCCTCGAGCATCGTGTAGCCGCGGCCCTTGTGGTCGAAGCCGAGCAGGTCGCCCTGGGGGTTCTTCTTGCCGCCGTGGTGATAGGCGCGGACCTCGGCGATCTTGCCGTCGCGCATCTGGAACCACTCGGTTCCGCGGTCGAGCCGCTTCTCGCCCGACCCCGGCGCCCGCCAGGTCATCGTCCACTCGATGACGACCTGATCGCCCTGCTCGATCGCGTTCTCGATGAACCACTGGGCGTCGATGCTCTGCACGCCCAGCTCGGTCATCTTGCCGATCGTCTCAGCCCCTTCATGCGGCCCAAGCCGGGTGTAGTAGTGGACCGCGTCGTCGGTGAAGTGCGCCGCGACCGCCTTGGCGTCGCCCGTGTTGAGCGCCTCGTAATAGGAGCGGACGTGGTCGACGTGACTCATCGCCCCGCCCCTACAGCCCGTAGCTGCGGCCGATCACGTCGAGCATCACCTCATCGGTCCCCGCCCCGATTCGGTTCAGGCGCATGTCGCGGTAGGCACGCTCGATCTCGTACTCCTTCATGTAGCCGTAGCCGCCGAGGATTTGGATGCACTCGTCGGCGACTTCGCATCCCATGCGGGAGGCGAAGAGCTTCGCCATCGTGATCTCGCGCACCGGGTACTCGCCGTTGGCGAAGCGCCAGGCGGTCGCGTAGGTGAACTGCTTCGCCGCCTCCGCCTTGGTCGCCATCTCCGCGAACTTGTGGCGGATCGCCTGGAACTTGCCGATCGGGCGGCCGAAAGCTTCGCGCTCCTTGGCGTAGTCGAGCGTCTTTTCGATCATCCGCTCCGCTCCCGCGTGGCAGCCGGCGGCGGCGACGAGGCGCTCGCCCTGGAGCTCCCAGGCGATGTGGTAGAAGCCTTTGCCGACCTCCCCGAGCACCGCGTTGGCCGGGACGCGGACGTCCTCGAAGGCCAGCTCGCCGGTGTCGGAGGAGTGCATGCCCATCTTCTCCAGCTCGGCGGAGACGCTGAAGCCGGGCACCTTCTCGCCGTTCTCGTCGCGCAGGTCGACGACGAAGAGCGTGATCCCCTCGTGGCGCGCGTCGGGGTCCGTCTTGGCGACGAGCACGATGAAGTCGGCGCGCGGCCCGTTGGTGATGAAGGTCTTGGAGCCGTTGATCACGTACTCGTCGCCGTCGCGGATCGCGGTGGTGCGGATGCCAGCGACGTCGGAGCCGGCCCCTGGCTCGGTGATGCCGAGGCAGCCGACCTTCTCGCCCTTGATCCCCGGCACGAGGTAGCGCTGCTTCTGCTCCTCGCTCCCGAGCAGGTGGACGGGAGGGAGGACCATGTCCGTCTGCACGGCGAAGCCCATGTTCGTGCCGCCGTTGCCCGAGTAGCTCATGCATTCCGCGCGTACCAGCGAGTAGAAGTAGTCGCCGCCCTGACCGCCGTACTCCTCGGGGAAGCAGAGGCCGAGGAAGCCGAGCTCGCCGGCCCGTTTCATCGCCTCGGTCGGCCAGTAGGTCTCCTCCCACTCGTTGCGGTGCGGCCACAGCTCCTTTTCGACCCAGGAGCGCATCGACTCGCGCAGGTCTTCGTGCTCCTGGCTGAAGATGAAGTGCTTGCGGCCCGCCTCGTGGTCGGGCTTGATGACTTTCGATCCGTTCGTGGTCGCCGTCGCCATCGGTCCTCTCCTCCGTCGCGGTTGCGCGCGGCGGTGGCCGCCGTGCGAGTGGACAGTAGCACTTCCTACTTTCGATGGAGTCGGCTATCGTGCCGCTAGATGTCCGGCCAGGGCGAAGCGAGATGAGCGACCAAGGCGACGCCGTCGCGGCGGCGGGCGGCGCGCTCGTCAGCTACGAGGTTGCCGACGGCGTCGCCACGGTGACGCTCGACAACCCCGAGAAGCGCAACATGCTCTCCGGGCAGATGCTCGTCGAGTTGGTCGAGGCGATGAAGCGGGCCCGCGACGACGAGGAAGCCCGCGCGGTCGTGCTGACCGGCGCGGGTGACAAGGTCTTCTGCGCCGGCGCCGACCTCGGCGGCTTCGCGGCCGACGCGCCGCTTGTCGCCAAACACTTCGCCACCGACCTCTTCCTGGAGTACTGCCGGCTGATGCCGCGGCTCGGCAAGCCCTCGCTCTGCGCGGCCAACGGGCACGTGCTGGCCGGCGGGATGGGCCTGGCGCTGTCGTGCGACCTGGTGATCGCAAAGAAGGGGGCGACCTTCGGCACGCCCGAGATCAACGTCGGCGCCTTCCCCTACATGATCATGGCGATCATCTACCGCAACGTTCCGCGCAAGAAGGTCAACGAGATGATGCTCCTGGGCGAGCGGCTGAGCGGCGAGCAGGCGGTCGAGTACGGGCTGATCAACAAGGTGGTGCCGGCTGCCGAGTACGAGGCCGCGGTCGCCGAGTGGGCGGGCAAGCTCGCC
>DASQDJ010000006.1:0-5175 GCA_035634215.1 Solirubrobacterales bacterium
CTCCAGAGCGCCCGTCGCCGCGATCCGGTCGCAGAGCGCCTCGGCGCGGCGGCCGTCGAGGCCGCGCAGCTCCGCCTCCGCGATCTCCGGGTCCGTCGCCCTGGCCAGGATAAGCGGCAGGGTGACGGTGCCATCGAGCAGATCGGTCCCGCGCGCCTTGCCGGTCCGCTCGGGCGGGCCGGAGACGTCGAGCACGTCGTCGAGCAGCTGAAAGGCGAGGCCGATCTCGGCGCCGAAGCGGCCCAGCTCGGGCTCGTCCGCCCCGAGCAGGCAGGCGCACTCGAAGAGCCGCGCCGTCTTCAGCTCGCAGCGCTCCAGGTAGCGCCGCTCGGAGATCGAGGCGTCGAAGGCGTCGTGCCGCTGCGCCAGCTCGCCGCGCGCCAGGGCCACTGACGCGCGCGCGAGCAGCGCGACCGCCCGCACGTCCTCGTGGGCGGCCAGCAGCGCGAAAGCGCGCGAGAAGAGCAGGTCCCCGGTGGCGACGGCGCGCTCGCGGCCCGAGCTGGCCGAGACGGTCGGCTGTCCGCGCCGCAACGGGGCCGCGTCGAGGACGTCGTCGTGGACGAGCGTCGCCATGTGGATCAGCTCGATCGCCGCCGCCGCCCGGATCGCCGCCGCGCCGCCCTCCTTGCCGCCGCAGATCAGCACCAGCAGGGGGCGCAGGCGCTTGCCCCCGGCCGACAGGGTCATCCCGGCGTCCGCTTCGAGCGCCTCGCCGTATCCCCGCGTCCCTTCGCGCAGTAGCTCCTCCACCCGGCCGAGCCCGACGGGAAGCCAGCGGCTGGAGGCGTCGAGGACGGCGGTGACGGGGGGTGGGACGGCTGACTCGCGGGTCACGACGGCTTGACGCCGCTGTGGACGGCGATGATGCCGCCGGCCAACACGGTCCACCGGATCCCGCGCAGGCCGGCCGCGTCCATCTTCTCGGCGAGGCCTCGTGGCGAGGGGAAGCTCCGCACCGATTCCGGCAGATAGCTGTAGGCCTCGGGGTCGGCCGTGAAGCGGCCGAGCACCGGCACGATCCGGTCGAACCACAGCGAGTAGAAGGTCGAGAGGGGGGGCCGGGAGGGCTGCGTGATCTCGAGGATGACGAGGCGGCCCCCCGGGCGCAGAACCCGGCCCATCTCGCGCAATCCCCGATCGAGGTCGGAGAGGTTGCGCACGCCGAAGCCGACGGTGACCGCGTCGAAGCGCTCCTCGTCGTAAGGAAGCTCGAGGGCGTCCGCCCACTCGAAGCGAACCCCGTCGACGCCCACCGCCTTCTCCCGCGCCAGGTCGAGCATCGGCTCGGAGAAGTCGCAGCCGACCACATGCCCGCCGGGGGTGACCCGCTTCGCGAGCTCCAGCGCGAGGTCGCCGGTTCCGCAGCAGACGTCGAGTGCCGAGTCGCCGGGGCCCAGGCCGGCGCGCGCGGCGGCGCGCTCGCGCCAGCGGTGGTGCAAGCCCGCCGTCATCACCGAGTTGAGCAGGTCGTAGCGAGCCGCGACGCGGTCGAACATGCGGTTGACCTGCCCCGCGAACTGAGCCGAGTCGCGGGAGGGCCTGGTCGTCCCCGTCATAGGGCGCCGCTCAATCGAGCGAAGCTAGGAAGTCGGCCAGCTCGTCGAGTTTTCTCGGCGGCAGGTCCCGGAAGGACGGCATGATCCCCGGTCCGATTTCGACCGAGCGCAGGATCGCCGCCCGCGGCACCGTGCGGCCGATGTGGGTCAGGTCGGGGCCCGGCCCATGGTTGCCGTTCTCGCCGAGCTTGTGGCAGGCGAGGCAGCCGGCTCCGGCGACGACCTCCTTGCCGGCCTCGTACTGCGGCGCGACCTCCATCTCGATCTCGGTCGGCGAGCCGCCGGTGGCGCCGAGGAAGGTCAGGTAGGCCATCGCGATGATCGTCAGGATCCCCGCGGTCGTGGCGATCGGGCGGCGACCCGGGTGCCGCTCCGGGCCGCGATCGTAGAAGGGCAGCAGGAGGAGGAGGACCATGCAGATGGTCGGGATGCCGATCGTCGCGATTGGGACCAGCTCCGGCGGTTTGATCACGCGCAGGAGCTCGAAGAGGAAGAAGAAGTACCACTCGGGCCGCGGCACGTAGCTGGTCGAGGTCGGGTCCGCCTTGGGCCCCTGCTCGGCGCCGAGCACGATCGACATCACGATGATGACCGCGACGACGATCACGGCCATCGCCGAGTCCTTGAGCACCGCGTAGGGGAAGAAGGGCTTGCCCTTCTTCTTCAGCAGCTCGTACTCCTCGAGGTACTTCTGCTTGTCGGTGGCCTTCATCGCGGACGCCCGCTTCCGTTGCCGTTGCCGCCGGCCTCGAGCCGCGATACGGGTGCCGCCACCTTGGGCCGCTCAGCCCGCACCCACGGCGGCGCGGTCGTGCCGAGCTTGACGACGAGGTAGAGGTGGGCGCCGATCAGGGCGATGATCGCGCCGGGGATGAGCAGCATGTGGATCGCGTAGAAGCGGGCCAGCGTGGTCGCGCCCAGCTCGGGGCCGGCGCGCAGGAAGTCGCTCAGGTACGGGCCCATGATCGGGCCGGTGCCGTTGATGTTGATGCCGACGATCGAGGCCCAGAAGGAGCGCTGGTCGAACGGGAGCAGGTAGCCGGTGAAGGCCATCGTCATCGTCAGGATCAGGAGCACGACGCCGATCACCCAGTTCAGCTCGCGCGGGTACTTGTAGGCGCCGAAGAAGAAGGTGCGGCCCATGTGGAGGAAGATCAGGATGACCATCACGCTGGCGCCCCATTTGTGCATGCCGTGGACGAACTGGCCGAGGAAGACCTCGTTGTTGATGTGCGAGATAGAGGCGTAGGCCTCGGTCGCGGAGGGCACGTAGAACATCGCCAGGAAGACGCCGGTGACGGCCTGGACGATGAAGGCGAAGAGCGTGGCGGAGCCGAGCGTGTAGAACCAGTTGGTCCCCTTCGGCACCTTGCGGTAGAGCATCCCCGTGAGGAAGCCGGCGCCGCCGGTGCGCTGATCGACCCAGGCGAGGACGTCGGCCGGCGCCTCTTTGGCGCGGTCGAGCATCTGCTGCCCCTCCGAGGGACGCTCGGGCGGCGCGGTCTTGAGGTCGGCCGGCGCCGGCTTGGCGGCACCGTTGCCCGTGCCCGGCTTGGCCGGTTTGCGCAGCGGGGCCGGGATCAGCGAGTCGAGCTTCATGGCGGCGGGAAGGTCGAAGGACGCGGCGGGTAGAGGTACTCCCAGACCCCACCGGTGAACTCGCCGGGGTCGCGGGCGCGGACGGCCTCGAGCTGGGAGGTGACGCTGTAGCGGGGGCCGACTTCGACCTGGCCGCGGCGTACCCGCGTCTGGAAGCGGTCGAGCGGCCGCACCGGCGGGCCGCCGAGCACCTTGCCGACGAAGTCGTAGACGCCGCCGTGGCAGGGGCAGATGAAGTTGCCAGCAGCCTCGACGAAGCGGACCGGGCAGCCGAGGTGCGCGCAGCGGTTGGAGACAGCGATGATCTCGCTGGGATCCTCGCCCAGCTCTTTCGAGCCTTTGCGCACGTAGGCGAGCGTCTTGCCCGCGTCGGCGATGCCCTCGGTCTCGGTGAAGACGACCTGGCGGTAGGTGTCCTCGACGAAGTCGTCGAGCGGCCCGACCGCCTCCCAGCGCTCCTTGCCGCGGTGGAAGATCGGCGCCACCGCGAAGCCGACCGCCGGCAGGACGATCGCCGCGCCGGCCAGGCCGCCCAGCCCCTGCGCCGCGACCGTGAAGACGCGGCGACGGGTCATCGACTCGCCCTCGAAGTATCCGGGGGGGTCGGGCTTGGCCCGCTCAGGGGGGGTCGACTCGACCCCGTTCGCTTTCTCGACGTTGTCAGCCACGGTGCGGGAGGAGATGCTGCCCGACGGAGTTTATTCCCTCAGCCACGCGGGCTGCCTCGTGGCCTCCGTTCATGTAGGGACGGTTAACGAATCGTCCGCGCCTCCGCTGGCTGGTATACAGAGACTGCCGTGTTCATGGTCGTGGCTTCGGGTGGGGAGGAGAAGGGGAGCGATCTGCCCCTGTCGTTGCGCCGCCCACGGGCGATGCTGGCGATCGCGATGCTGGCGATCGTCGTGTTGGGGATCCTCGGCCAGGGCGTCGAGGACGATCTGCGGCCAAGCTCCCTGAGCATCGCCGGCACCGAGTCGTCGCGCGCCAACGAGCTTCTCAACGAGCACTTCGGCGACACGGCGCCATTCGTCGTCCTGTTGCAAGGGCCGCCGAAGCAGCTCGACCGGCAGGGCCCCGAGCTGATCCGCGAGTTGCGCTCCGACCCGGCGGTCTCGACGCTGTCGCCGTGGGACAAAGGCAGCGTCGAGCGGCTGCGGCCGGGGCCGCGCAAAGCGCTGATCGTCGTCGACTTCCACGTCAGTGCCGAGGACGCGGTCCAGGACAAGGTGCCCTACCTGGAGAGGACGCTCGAGGAGCGGATCTCACCGCCGGTGGAGGCGACCCAGACCGGCTTCGCCAGCCTCTCGCGGGCAATCCAGGAGGAGTCGATCCACTCGACCGAGCGGGCGGAGCTGATCGCGATCCCGATCCTGCTGGTCGTGCTCTTGCTCGTCTTCCGCTCGCCGGTGGCGGCGGGCATCCCGCTCGCCTTCGGCGCGGTGACCGTGATCGTCTCGCGGGGGATCCTCTCCGTCGCGGCCGACTGGATCGCGATCGACGCCTTCGCGCTGACGGTCTGCGCGATGATGGGGCTGGCCCTCGGGGTCGACTACTCGCTGCTGATGGTCTCCCGCTTCCGCGAGGAGCTCGAGGCCGGGGCGTCGCCGCTCGAGGCGGCCCGGATGACCAGGCACACCGCCGGCCGGACGACCGCGTTCGCCGGCTCGACGCTTTTCCTGGCGATGCTGGTGACGCTGGCGGTGATGCCGGGGAAGCTGCTGATCTCCTTGGCACGCACGGCGATCGCCGTCACCGCGATCAGCGTCGTCGTAGCCGCCCTGATCGGCCCGGCGCTGCTCCTGCTGGTCGGCCACAACGTCAACCGCTGGCGGCTCGGAGGAGCGGGGGACGGCGGGCGCCTGATGGCGATGGTCGGCACGGCGCTGAAGCGGCCGGTGCTCGCGGTGGTCCTGATCGGCGGCCTCGTGCTGCTGCTGGCCGGCCCGGTCCTGGCGCTGAAGACCGGGCCGCCGAGCGCCAAGCAGCTTCCCCCCGACAACCCGGCCCGCGAGGACGC
>DASQDJ010000007.1:0-2352 GCA_035634215.1 Solirubrobacterales bacterium
TGCTCTCCTCGCCCTAGCTATTCCACTGGTCGTCGTGCTACCCGAAGCTGGCCTGCCGGCTCTCTTGTGGTCGTTGAGGCTTCTTGCCCTCGAGTTCGACTGGGCAGCGAGGGCGTACGGCTGGGTCACTTGGCGCTGGCAGCAGTTCCACAACTGGTTCAGACAGCAGCACGTGGCGACCAAGGCGTTGGTGATCGCAGCGACGCTGGCGATCCCGGTCGGGTTAGTAGCCCTGCTATTCTTCCACTAACCCAAAGCACCCCAGAGCACGCCAGAACCGCATAGGCCGGCGCTCGGAAATCTCACCCGAGGTCACGACAGTCGGCACGCCGACGGCTCAGTCCTCGATCTGCGCCGATTCGTCCCGCTGCAGCGCTTCGATCGACGCTCGCATGGCTTCCAACTTCTCGGGCGCATGACCGACCCAGTCGACGAGCTCACCGACGACGCGCAACGGCTCGCGGCTGCGGAAGGACTGCGTCGGATTCCCCGGGAACTTCTTGTCGGTCAAGTTCGGATCGTCCTCGAACGCGCCCATTGGCTCGACGATGTAGATACGCCCGCGGCCCTCGCCGGTGGCGAGCTCAGCGCCCCAGACCGCGGCGTCGAGAGTTGCGCTGAAGTAGACGTAGTTCATCACCCGGTCGGCCTCGAAGTTCGATTCGCGTCCCGAGACCAACATGTCGCCCACCGCGAGGTCCGCCTTCGTCCCGTGCAGGTAAACGCCCACCTCGTACACCTCGAACGGCACGGGCTGACGCATGGCGGTCATGCGGCGATGCTAGCGCTGGACATCCCGGTCAACGGGTCGCCTAGGAGGCGCCGCGAAACGGCTAGCGAAACGACGCATCAATGCACCGTCCCGACGTTGAACCACCAAAGGAAGAACAGGACGAGCAAGAGAAGGCCGATGCCTAGGCCGACGAGGAGTCCGGCTGCGAACTTTCGGCCTCCCGGAGCCATCGCGGACATGCTAAAGCCCGCGTGGATCGCGCTTGACTTGCGCTTACGCCGCGAGAGGAACGGCTCGCGCTCGGGCGAGTGCCAAGGCGAGCCGGCGAGCATCACGAGGTCGGCATGAAGCGCGACCCGTTCCAGTCCGCGAACCCGAACGAACCCCGGCTGCGGTGCCCGATGAGGAAACGGAGAAAGCGGCAGTAGCAGCGATTTCGTGAGGCTGCGGGGCAAGGATTCGAACCTTGACTACCTGATCCAGAGTCAGGCGTCCTACCATTAGACGACCCCGCAGCGCGAGGCGCATTGTAGCGGCCTCGCCTTGGCGCTAGACGTCGCCGGAGTAGGTGTTGCAGCTGTCGGCGTCGCCCTCTTCGAAGCCGCGGTTGAACCACCTCGTCCGCTGCTCGGAGGACCCGTGCGTCCAGCTCTCGCGGTCGACCCGGCCGCTCGCCTGCTGCTGGATCCGGTCGTCGCCGACGGCCGCGGCCGCTCCGATGCCCTCCTCGACGTCGCCGGGCTCGAGCAACCCCTCTTCGAACGCCGAGTGCGCCCACACGCCGGCAAGGCAATCGGCCTGGAGCTCGAGGCGTACCGAGTACTCGTTCGCCTGGCCGGGATCGGACCTCTGTGCGGTCCGGACCTCCTCCGAGATCCCCGTGATGGTCTGGATGTGGTGCCCGAACTCGTGCGCGATCACGTACGCCTGCGCGAAGTCCCCCGGCGCCCCGAAGCGCGTCCGCAGCTCGCGGAAGAAGCCGAGGTCGAGGTACACCTTCGAGTCGGCCGGGCAGTAGAAGGGGCCGGTGGCGGACGACGCGGAGCCGCAGCCCGACGACACCTGCTGCTCGAAGAGCACGAGCGTCGTCGGCTGGTAGCGCTGGCCGGCCTCAGCGAACGAGCGGGCCCAGGAGTCCTGGACGTCGTCGACGACGAACGCGACGAACTGCGCGAGGTCGTCGCCCTGGCGCTGCTCGAGCGGGTCTCCCTGCGCGGCCGGCATCGGCCCGATCTGGTCGAGGCCCGCGCCGGGCGAGAAGCCGCCTCCGCCCCCGAGGAACATGACGAGGAGGACGACGATCAGGCCGATGCCGCCGAGGCCGCCGCCGAGCGCGCCGCCCCGCCGCCCAAAGCCGCCGCCGCCGCGCCCCAAGCCGCCGAAGCCCCCACCGAAGCCGCCGCCGCCCATGCCGCGGCGGTCCTCGATCTGCCCTCCGCCGACTCCGCGCTTCCACCTCATGGGCTACGCCGGTACCCCGCAGGCGCCGCGGCCAAGCGCAGCTAGGCGACGGGCGGTGCCGTCACGGCCTCGCGCTCGCCGCGCAGCCTGAAGTAGGCGAGCGTGAACGCGAGCGCGACGAACGGCGCAAAGAGAGTGTTCGAGACGACGTCGCCGAC
>DASQDJ010000008.1:0-4723 GCA_035634215.1 Solirubrobacterales bacterium
GCCGCTGACAGTGCTGGAGGCGGCGCCCGGGACCGTCCTGCTGGTGCTCGAGATTGCGATGCGGGGGCCATGCCAGATCGCCGAGCTGGCGGCGATCGCCGAGCCGGAGATCGCGGCGATCACGAACGTCGGCCCCGTCCACGTCGAGCTGCTCGGCTCGGTCGAGGCGATCGCCGCTGCCAAGGCAGAGATCCTGGAGGCGCTGCCGCCTGACGGCGTCGCCGTGGCGCCGGTCGAGGCGGGCCCGCTCGAGCCACATCTCGGCCAGGCGCCCCGCCTCCTCCGTTTCGGCCCCGGCGGGGACGTCGAGGCGGTCGAAGCGCGGGTCGAGGACGGCGTCACCGAGGCGCTCGTCTCGACGCCGGCCGGCCAGCAGCGCTTCCACCTGCCCTTCGCCGAGCGCCACAACCTGGCCAACGCGCTGGCGGCGATCGCGATCGGCGTCGCGCTGGAGGCGCCGCTCGCCGAGATGGCCGACCGCGCTGCGACCATTGGCTTCTCCCGTTTCAGGGGTGAGCGCCTCGAGCTGGGCGACGGGATCGTCCTCGTGAACGACTGCTACAACGCCAACCCGGTCTCGATGCGCGCCGCGCTCGACCACCTCGCGACGCTCGACGCCGAGCGGCGCGTCGCGGTGCTCGGCGAGATGGCCGAGCTCGGTGACGGGGCGCCCGCCTACCACGGCGAAGTCGGCGCCCACGCCCGCGAGCACGGCATCGACCTCGTGGTCGGCGTCGGCGAGCCGGCCCGGGCCTACGAGCCCGACGAGCTGGTCGCGACGCCGGCCGAGGCCGCCGAGCTGCTCGCCGCACAGCTCGAGCCGGGCGACGCCGTCCTCGTCAAGGGCTCGCGCTCGGCCGGGCTGGAGGCGGTGGCCGGGACGCTGGAGGAGCTGCTCGGAGGCCCTGCCTAGCCATGGGTGAGGTCCTGATCGCCGGCATGGCGGCGATGCTGATCTGCATCTTCCTCGGCCCTAAGTTCATCGAGTACCTGCGGGTCAAGGAGTTCGGCCAGCACATCCGCGAGGACGGGCCGCAGGAGCACCACGCCAAGGCCGGGACGCCGACGATGGGCGGCCTGATCGTCTTCGTCGCGATCTGCGTCCCCTACCTGGTGCTCTCCGAGCGCGACGCGCAGAGCCTCGCCGTCTTCGGCGTCGCGCTCGGCTGCGCGACGATCGGCTTCGCCGACGACTTCACGAAGATCGTCAAGCGCCGCTCGCTGGGCCTCTCGGCTCGCTGGAAGCTGCTGGTCCAGCTCCTCCTCGCGCTGGCGCTGTGGTGGGTGGCGCGCCACGAGGTCGGCCTCGAGCCGATCCTCTACTTCCGGATCGGCGACGCCAGCCTCGACCTCGGCCCGGTCCTCTACTTCATCCTCGTCTTCCTGGTCATCGCGGGGACCTCCAACGGCGTCAACCTGACCGACGGCCTCGACGGCCTCGCCGCCGGCTCCTGCGCGATCGTCCTGCTCGCCTACACCGCGATCGCCTTCGTCTCCAACGAGCAGCAGAACCTGGCCCTGCTCTCCGCCTGCCTGGTCGGCGCCTGCGTCGGCTTCCTCTGGTTCAACGCCTTCCCGGCCTCCATCTTCATGGGGGACACCGGCTCGCTCGGGCTCGGCGGCGCGATCGGCGCGCTCGCGGTGATGACGCAGACCGAGGTGCTGCTGATCATCATCGGCGGCATCTTCGTGATCGAGGCCCTCTCGGTCCTCCTCCAGGTCGCTTCCTTCAAGGCATTCCGCCGCCGCGTCCTGCTGATGGCGCCGCTGCACCACCACTTCGAGATGATGGCCTGGTCGGAGACGAAGATCATGCTCCGCTTCTGGATTATCGCCGCCGTCTGCTCGGGCATCGGCTTCACGCTGTACCAGCAGAGCATCGGGCGGTAGGGCCGTCCTCGCGCGGGGCGAAACTTAGGCGCGTGAGCGCGTCCCCGCCCCGCAAGCCACGCCCACCGCTGCCGCGCGGGCCGTTCCTGGTCGTCGGCCTGGCCCGGTCGGGGTGCGCGGCGGCGCGGATGCTGGCCGCGCGCGGGGAGGAGGTGCGGGGGGTCGATTCCGGTCACCCGGAGCTGGCGGCAGGGTTGCGGGCCGAGGGCGTCGAAGTCTCCCTGGATACGGATGGACTGGCCCTCCTCGATGGCACCCGCACCGTCGTCAAGAGCCCGGGTGTTCCCCGGGAGGCGCCCGTGATCGCGGCGGCGCGCGAGCGCGGGATCGACGTGATCGGCGAGCTGGAGCTGGCCTGGCGGGCGATCCCGAACCGCTTCGTCGCCGTCACCGGCACCAACGGCAAGACGACGACGGTCGAGCTGCTTGGCCACCTCTACCGCGCCGCGGGCGAGCCGGTCGCGGTCGCCGGCAACGTCGGCACGCCGCTCTCCTCCCTGGCCGGCTCCGTCGCGGCGGAGGCGACCGTGGTCTGCGAGGCGTCGAGCTTCCAGCTTGAGGACTGCGAGGCGTTCGCGCCCGAGTGCGCCGTCTTCCTCAACCTCGCCCCGGACCACCTCGACCGCCACGGAGACCTCGACGACTATCTGGCCGCCAAGCTGCGCGTCTTCGCCAATCAGGGCAACGAGGACGTTGCCGTCTACAACGCGGACGAGCCCGCCCTCGCCGACGCCGACCTCGGCGGCTGCGCCCGCCACGTCGCCTTCTGCCACGTCGCCGCCCCCGGCTGCGAGGTCTCGGTCTCCGAGGGGACGATCTTCCACGACGGCGAGCCGCTCGCGCGAGTCGAGGAGCTGGCGCTCTTCGGCGAGCACAACGTCGCCAACTCGATGGCGGCCGCCGCGGCGGCGCTCGCGATGGGCCTCGACCGCGAGGCCGTTCGCGAGGGCCTGCGCGGCTTCGCCGGCGTCCCCCACCGACTCGAGCTGGTCGAGGAGATCGACGGCGTCCGCTTCGTCAACGACTCCAAGGCGACCAACGTCGCCGCCGCCAGCGTCGGCCTGCGCGCCTTCCCGGGCGGCGTCCATGCGATCCTCGGCGGCAGCGAGAAGGACGAGCCGTTCGCGCCGCTCGCCGACCCGATTCGGGAGAGCTGCGTCGCCTGCTATCTGATCGGCGCCGCCGCCGACCGCCTCGCCGCCGAGTTGGCGCCGGTCGCCGCGGCTGGGGTGCCGCTGCGCCGCTGCGCGGATTTCGAGGAGGCAGTCCGCGCCGCCGCGGCTGCCGCCGGGCCGGGGGAGGTCGTCCTGCTCTCGCCCGCCTGCGCCTCCTTCGACTCCTTCGAGAACTACGAGCGGCGCGGCGAGCGCTTCCGCGAGATCGTGGCGGGGCTGCGATGAGCGCGGCGCGGGTCTCGCTGCCCTGGCGCGGCCGGGGCAAGAGCGCCCGCAAGGGCGCCAAGGCGCGGCGCGGGCCTACCCTGCCGCCCGAGTACAACCTGCTCCTGACCGCCACCCTCTGCCTTCTGGCCTTCGGCGCGGTGATGGTTTTCTCGGCCAGCTCGACGACGCGGGTGCTGAGCGACGGCGGCCTCTCCGACAGCGCCTTCTACCTGAAGCGGACGCTGCTGTTCGGCGCCTGCGGCCTGCTGGTCATGCACTTCGTCGCCCGCCACGGGCTGGTCGCGGTTCGCCGGCTGACGCCGGCCATCCTCGGCCTCTCCTTCTTCCTCCTACTCGCGGTGCTCGCGGTCGGCACGACCGTCAACGGCTCGACCCGCTGGATCGGCTCCGGCTTCCTCCAGATCCAGCCCTCGGAGCTGGCCAAGGTGGCGCTGATCCTCTACGCCGCGGATATGCTGGCCAGCAAGCCGAAGCGCGTCCGCTCGCTGGAGGGGCTGATGCCGATCCTCCTCGTCACCGGCGTCGCGGCGCTGCTGGTGGTCGCCGAGCCCGACCTCGGGACGACGCTCGTCGTTGCCTTCGCGGTCGCCGCGACTCTGGTCGCCGCCGGCGCTCGCCTCCGCGACCTGGCGATCGTCGGCGGCGGGCTGGCCTGCTTCGGCCTGCTGATGACGGTGATCGAGCCCTACCGGATGGCGCGGCTCACCGCCTTCCTCGACCCGGGCGCCGACGTCTCGGGCGCCGGCTTCCAGGCAGCCCAGGCGAAGATCGCGCTCGGGTCGGGAGGGCTCTTCGGGGTCGGGATCGGCAACGGCGTGCAGAAGGCCTTCTACCTGCCCGAGGCCCACACCGACATGATCTCGGCGGTGATCGGCGAGGAGCTCGGCCTGGTCGGGATCCTCGGCGTCGTCGGCCTCTTCGGCCTCTTCGGGTACGCCGGCCTGCAGGTCGCCCGCAAGGCGCGCGACCGCTACGGCAAGCTGCTCGCCGCCGGCCTCACCTCGCTGGTCCTCGTGCAGGCGACGATCAACCTCTTCGCGGTGATGGGCTTGGCGCCCCTGACCGGTGTGCCGCTGCCCTTCGTCTCCTACGGCAACAGCAGCCTGCTGACGACCCTGTTCGCGGTCGGCCTGATCCTCAACGTGGCGCGGGGAGGGACCGCGAGCGCTGGCAAACTGCGCGTCGTCGAGGGTGGGCGCTCGCCTGCCCCTGAGAGAAGGAGCCGAGCGAGAAGTGCACCGGGCAGGAGCCGGCAGAGTGGTGGTGGCGGCCGGGGGAACGGCAGGCCACGTCGTGCCCGCCATGGCGGTCGCCGACGAGCTTCGGGCTAGCGGCGCCGAGGTCACCGTCCTCGGCACCCGCGAGCGGATCGAGGCCGACCTCGTGCCGGCGGCCGGATACGAGGTCGACTTCGTTCGGGTGCGGGGGAT
>DASQDJ010000009.1:0-2420 GCA_035634215.1 Solirubrobacterales bacterium
CGATGTCTTCGCCCTCTTCTTCGGCTTTGATCGCCTCGTTCTCGTAGGCGAGCAGGACGTCGCCCTCCCCCTGGGTGAAGGCGGCGAGCGCGTCGCGGGCGCTGCCCGGCTGCACGATCGTCTTCTCGAGCACGGTGCGGACCGCGTCGAGCGCCTGCTGGTCGGATTTGCCCTGGTGCAGCTGCGAGCCGTAGAGCGCCATGATGTTCCAGCGGGCGCCGCCCGAGCTGAGCGGGTTGGGGGTGATGACCTCGACGTCCTTCGTCAGCAGGTCGTCGAAGGACTCGATGCCCTCCGGGTTGCCCTTGCGCACGGCGAGCACGACGACCGACTCCTGGCCAATCCCCTCGAACTCGTTCTGGTCCCAGTTGGGAGCGACCTCGCCGGCTTCCAGCAGCGCGATCATGTCGCCGCCCTGGGCGAAGTGGACGAGCGAGGCGGGCTGGCCGGCTTCGACGGCGCGGCGCTGGTCGCCGGAGGCGCCGAAGGAGCCGGAGAAGCCGACGCCCTCGCCCTCGGGGGTCGCCTCGAAGGCGGGCTGGAGCGAGTCGGTGTAGACGGTCTCCGGGGTGGAGTAGGCGACGATGTCGACCTCGCCGCCGGAAGCGCCGGTGGCGCTGTCGCCGCCCCCGCAGCCGGCGACAGCCATCGCGGCAACCGCCGCGATCAAGAGCGCGATGAGTCCAAAGAGGCGGCTGCCGGGTCGCCGGGCGAAGGAGGACGGGGTCTGCATGTCGAGCGTGTTCCTTCCTTTTTTGACTGACTTAGTCCTAAACAGAGCGCGGCAGAATAACAGAAAGTTGATCGGGAAAGTGGGGATTGAGATGGAGGTCCCCAAAATCACCGAGAGCGCGGCGAGATCGGCGAGGGGCGAAGTTCGAAGCCACGATCGGGGGCCTTGTCGCGGCTTGGCTTTCGCCTTACTCTGAGAGGCGCAGGGAGCCTTCGTGTCGAGGGGCCGGGGAGGCCGCGACGCTCCCAGGCGCCTCGCCGGCCATGTCCCGCATCGACAGCACATCCAAATTCCGCGCCGCTGCGGCCCTGTCGCTCGGCTTGCTCGCTCTGGCAGGCACCGCAGCGGCGAACCACGGAGGCGACACGGAACACCTGCCCCCGACGAGCAAGAACATGGCGCTCGTCTCGAAGCTCGAACCCCTGAGCCAGGGGCCGGTTGGTGCCGACCAGATCGGCGACGTGTCTGTGCACAGGGGCTTCGCCTATCTGCAGTCCGGCATCAACTGCGCACCAGGCGACGGTGGTTTTTACGTCGTGGACATCCGCAACCCGGCCGCGCCGGCCGAGGTCGCCTTCGCGCCGGCGGCTCCAAACACTCGGCACGGCGAGGGCTCCCACGCGATCGCCGTCAGCACGCCGGCCTTCAGTGGCGACCTACTGGCCGTGAACAACGAAGCGTGCCCCGGGGGTACCGCCAGCGGGGGGTTTGACCTCTACGACGTCTCGAATCCGTCCAGCCCGCAGCGGTTGGTCGAGGGCTTCGGTGACTTCGGCGGCGAAGGCGCTCTGACCGGGAGTGCGACCAAGGCCCATGACTCCAGGTCGGTCTTCATCTGGGACGCCGGCGCAAAGGCCTACGCGGCGGCGGTGGACAACGAGGAGCAGCACGACGTTGACATCTTCGACATCACCGATCCGGCCGAGCCGCAGCCGGTGCGCGAGTACGACCTCCGCACCGCCACCCCCGCGTGGGACGAGAGGCCCAACGGGAACAACGCCGCCAACAGCGACGTGGTCGTGAAGAACATCGGCGGAAGCTGGATGCTCCTGGCCTCCTACGGGGACGCCGGCTACATCCAGCTGGACGTCACCGACCCGGCCGCGGCCAAATACGTCGCCGACTCGGATTACGGCACGTCCGATCCCCTCACCGGCTTCGATCCGCCCGAGGGGAACGCGCACTACGCCGAGTTCACCCATGACAACCGCTATCTGGTGACCGCGGACGAGGATCTGGAGCCCTACCGCGTCGAGGAGATCGAGGTCGAGGGTCAGGGCCGGTTCTCCGCGCAGGTCGTGGACGGTGGCATGCCGCCCAACGTTCTGGAGGACGGCCGCCTCGACGGGCCGATGGCCTACGGCGGCTACGCCTGTCCCGACAACAGCCTAAGCGGCGACACGCCGAAACCGGTTCCGAACGCCCTGCTGACCTTCCCCTTCGTCGATCCCGGGCAGGAGCGCATCCTCGTGGTGCAGCGCGGCCCCGACGGGGACCCGAACGAGGACTACGACGGCGACGGCGACACCACCGACGCCGACGACGCCTGCTTCCCCGGCCAGAAGGCGGACGCCGCCAAGAGCGCCGGCTGGGACGCGATCTTGATCGTCAACCGGCACCTCGACGGGGGCGCGGCGGCCGATGAAGACCATTGCGGCGCCGGGGGCTTCACGCAGCCCGTCGTCGC
>DASQDJ010000010.1:0-13277 GCA_035634215.1 Solirubrobacterales bacterium
GTGCCGCTCGTCCTCCTGCCCCTTGCGGTGCCGCTGATGATCGCCGCCACCGGCGCCACCGAGCCGCTGCTGCAGGCAGGCGGGCCGTCATACGACCGCTTCGGCACCTGGCTGATGGTCCTCGGCCTATACGATTTGATCTTCGGCCTGGTCGGCTATGCGGTCTTCGACTTTCTCCTCGAGGACTGACCGGGCACCACCCCGCCCCACTTCTTTCCCGAGCATGTACGGCAAAGGACTCAAGCCCCTCTCGATCGCCGCCGTGGCGATGCTCGCCCTGTCACTCTCCCTGGTCTTCTTCTACGCCCCGCTCGACGCCGACCAGGGCTTCGTCCAGAAGATCTTCTACGTCCACGTCCCGCTGGCGGTGGTGGCGCTGTTCGGCTTCATGGCCGGCGGCGTCTTCGCGATCCTCCACCTGCGCTCGAACGACCGCAAGTGGGACGCCTGGTCCTACGTCGCGATCCACATCTCGGTGATCTGCGGCGTCGCGGTGCTGATCACCGGGGCGATCTGGGCCATGGCCTCCTGGGGCCACTGGTGGGTCTGGGACGAGCCGACGCTGGTCAGCTTCCTCATCGTCTTCCTGCTCTACGCGACCTACTACCCCTTCCGCTACGCGATCGAGGACCGCGACCGCCAGGCGCGCTACGCCTCCGTCTTCGCCGTCACCGCCGGCGCCTTCGTGCCGCTCAACTTCATGGCCGTGCGGATGGCCGAGAGCCTCGTCCACCCCCGGACCTTCGCCACCGCCGAAGGCGGCATGCCGGGCGAGATGATGCTGACCTTCCTCGTCTCGCTGGTCGCGATGGGCCTGCTCTGGACGACGCTGGTCAAGTTCGAGCTGACCGCGAAGAGCGCCTCCGGCCAGGTCAAGCGCCTGCGCCGCGCCCTCGACGCGCCGACCCCCGGCGGCAGCTCCCGGATCGCCCCGGAGGTGAGCTGATGGAGGTGCTGCTCGCCGCTCCGGCGCTGCCGCTCGACGAGGCCGGCAAGTACGTCGCCGGCGCCTACGTGGTCTTCATGGTCCTGCTCGTCGTCTACGTCGCGATCATGGCGGCGAAAGTGCAGCGGATCGAGCGCGAACTGCGCGAGGTCGCCGCCATCGCCGAGGAGCGCAAAGACGGACTGCGTGAGGAGGTGAGCGCCTGATGCCGGAGTTGCTGGCCTTGGGCGTCTCCCACAAGACCGCGCCGCTCGACCTGCGCGAGCGCCTCTCGCTGACCGAGGGCCGCGCCGTCAGTGCCCTCGCCGAGCTGACCTCTGCAAGCGGCATCCACGAGGCGGCCGCGATCTCGACCTGCAACCGCACCGAGCTCTACCTGATCGTCTCCGACCCGGTCGAGGCCGAGTCGACCGCGCTCGGCGTCCTCACCCGCCAGGCCGAGATCCGCCCGACCGAGCTGCTCGGCCACCTCTACTCGCTGCGCGCCAGCGAGGCCGCCCGCCACCTGCTGCAGGTGACCGCGGGGCTCGACTCGATGATCCTCGGCGAGGCCGAGATCCAGGGCCAGGTCAAACGCGCCTACGAGCTGGCGCTGGTCGAGGGCGCCACCGGGCCGATCCTCAACCGCCTCTTTCGGGGCGCGCTGGCGGCCGGCGGACGGGTTCGCGAGGAGACCGCCGTCGGCGAGAAGGGGCTCTCGATCCCCTCCGTCGCGGTCGAGCTGGCGCGGCGCACGCTCGGCGACCTCGGCGAGCGCCGGGTGCTGATCGTCGGTGCCGGCGAGACCGCGGAGCTGGTCGCCAAGGCGCTGGTCGCGCGCGGCGTCGCAACCGTCTTCGTCGCCAACCGCCACTACGACCGGGCGATCGGGCTCGCGCAGCGCTTCGGCGGCGACGCGGTCCGCTTCGAGGACCTGCCCGAGCAGCTCGCCGCGGCCGACATCGTCGTGTCGGCGACCAACTCGCCCCACCACATCGTCGAGCGCGACGGCCTGGAGCACGTGATGGATGACCGCGACGGTCGGACGCTGCTGCTCGTCGACATCGCCGTGCCACGCGACATCGAGCCGGAGTGCCGCGAGGTGCCTGGCGTCACCCTCCACGACATCGACGACGTGCAGCAGATCGTCGAGCGCAACGCCGGCGGGCGCGAAGCGGAGGCCCGGCGCGCCGAGCCGATCATCGCCGCCGAGCTCGACCGCTTCGAGCGCTGGCTCGCCTCGCTCGCGGTCGTGCCGACGATCGCCTCGCTGCGCGGCCGTGCCGACGAGATCGTCGCGCGCGTGCTGGCCGAGAACGAGGGACGGTGGGAGAGCCTCAGCGACGCCGACCGCGACCGCCTCGACGCGATGGCGAAGGCGATCGCCAGCCGCCTCCTCCACGAGCCGACCCTGCGCATGAAGCGCTCGGCGGGGAGCGACAGCGCGTATGCCTATGTGAGCGCGTTGCGGGAGCTGTTCGGCCTCGACGCCGAGACCGAGCCGGAGGGCGAGGCGGGCGGCGCCGAAGTGAGAGAGCTGCGCCGCAAGGGCACTTGATCCGGATCGCGACCCGCAGCAGCGCGCTGGCCCTCGCGCAGGCGAAGCAGGTCGCCGACCGCCTCGGCGGCGCCGAGCTGGTCGAGGTCAGCTCCGACGGCGAGCCGGGCGACAAGGCGCGCTTCGTGCGCGGCGTCGAGCGGGCGCTGCTCGCTGGCGAGGCGGAGATCGGGGTGCATTCGGCCAAGGACGTGCCGGCGGATATGGCGGAGGGGTTGGCGATCGCGGCCGTGCCGGCGCGTGAGGATCCGGCCGACGTGTGGGTCGGAGTCGGGTCGTCTCTCGATGAAGCGCCCGAGGGGGCGCGGGTCGGGACGGCCAGCCTGCGGCGGCGGGCCCAGTTGCTTGCCGCCCGCCCCGATCTCCGCGTCGAGGAGCTGCACGGCAACGTCGACACGCGGCTGCGCAAGCTCGCCGAGGGCGAGCTCGACGCGATCGTCCTTGCGGCCGCCGGGCTGCGACGGCTGGGCCGCGAGGAGGAGGCCGCCTTCGCGATCCCGGCCGAGGCGATGACGCCGGCGGCGGGCCAGGGGGCGCTGGTGCTCCAGGTGCGCGACGACGATTCGGCCTCGCTGGACGCCGCCGCGGCGGTCGGCGACGAGACGGCGCTGCGTGAGCTGACCGCGGAGCGGGCCGTCGTCGCCCTGCTCGAGGCCACCTGCGCCAGCCCGATCGGGGTTCACGCGTCGGTCAGTGGCGAGCGGCTTGAGGTCGAGGCATTCGTTGGCCTGCCCGATGGCAGCGAGTGGGTGCGCGACCGGGTCGAGGGGGAGGCGGCGGACCCTGCCGGTATCGGCTCACAGGTCGCCGCGCGCCTCAGCGCCGCCGGCGCCCGCGACATCCTCGACCGGGCCGAGGCCCTATGAGGCTTCCGCTGCGCCTTATGTCGCTCATACGCACGAAAGGCGCACCGGAATGAACGCGCGGCCGGGAATCGTCTACCTGGTCGGCGCCGGCCCTGGCGATCCGGGCCTGATGACGGCCCGCTCCCTGGCGCTGATCGCCACGGCCGACGCGATCTTCCACGACCGTCTGATCCCGCCGGGAGCACTCGACGGCGCCCGCGAGGCTGCGGAGCTCGTCTACGTAGGGAAGGCCCCGGGCAAGCCTTCGGTCCCGCAGGAGGAGATCGCGGAGCGCTTGGTCGAGGCCGCGCGCGCGGGGAAGAGCGTCGTCCGCCTCAAGGGCGGCGACCCGTTCGTCTTCGGCCGCGGCGGCGAGGAGGGCGAGGCGCTGCGCGAGGCCGGGGTCGAGTTCGAGGTGGTGCCCGGCGTCACCGCCGGGGTCGCGGCGAGCGCCTACGCGGGCATCCCGGTCACCCACCGCGAGGACGCCTCGGCGGTCGCCTTCGTCACCGGCCACGAGGATCCGGAGAAGCCGGAGACGGCGCTCGACTGGGAGGCGCTCGCCCGCTTCCCGGGCACGCTCGTCTTCTACATGGGCGTCAAGCGCCTCGCCGAGAACGCGGCGGCGCTGATCGCGGCAGGGCGCGACGGTGGCGAGCCGGCGGCCGCGGTCGAACGCGGCACGATGGCCGGCCAGCGCACCGTCGTCGCGACGCTCGGCACGCTTGCCGAGGCGGTGGAGCGGGAGGGCGTCGGCGCGCCGGCGCTGATCGTCGTCGGGCCCGTGGTCGAGCGGCGCGACGCCCTGGCCTGGCTGGAGCGGCGGCCGTTGCACGGGAAGCGGGTCGTCGTCACGCGCGCCCGTGCCCAGGCGAGCGGCCTGGCGGCGACATTGCGAGCGCTCGGTGCCGAGGCCGTCGAGCTGCCGGCGATCCGGATCGAGCCGCGGATCGAGAGCGAGGAGGTGCGCCGCGCCGTCGAGCGGATCGGTGACTACGCGCTCGTCTGCTTGACCAGCCCCAACGGCGTGCGACTTCTCTTCGAGGCGCTCCGCGCCGGCGGCCGCGATGCGCGAGCGCTGGCCGGCGCCACCGTCGCGGCGATCGGCCCCGGCACCGCGCGGGCGCTCGCCGAGCACGGGATCGCCGCCGATGTCGTCCCCGAGCGCTTCGTCGCCGAGGCGCTGGTCGAGGCGCTCGCCACGGTCGAGGTCGAGGGCAGGCGCGTGCTCGTCGCCCGCGCCGCCGAGGCGCGCGACGTCCTGCCCGACGCGCTGCGCGAACGCGGTTCCGAGGTCGACGTGGTCGCCCTCTACGAGACGGTTCGCGAGCAGCCCGACGAGGACGCGGTCGAGGCGGCGCAGGGCGCCGACTACGTCACCTTCACCTCGTCCTCGACCGTCCGCAACCTGACCGAGGCGCTCGGCGGCCGCTTCCCCCGCGCCGCCCGCGTCGTCTCGATCGGCCCGATCACCAGCGAGACCGCCCGTGTCGCCGGCCTCGAGGTCGACGTCGAGGCCGAGCGCCACGACGTCGACGGCCTGATCGAGGCGTTGCTAGCCGACGCCAAAAGCGATTGATCGGTTTGCTCGCCCATCGCCGGGAGGATCGAGCAATCGCTTTCGGCTTCCCCCATCGCCATTACCGACTGACCGACTCGACCAACGAGCGGGCGCGAGAGCTGGTCGAGGCCGGCGCCCCGCACGGCACGGTCGTGACCGCCGAGGAGCAGAGCGCCGGCCGCGGGCGCCAGGGACGGGTTTGGACGGCGCCCGCCCGCAAGGGCCTGCTCTACTCGGCGATCCTCCATCCGCTCGACGAGCGCCACCTGCTGCTGCCGCTCTCGGTCCCGCTCGCCGTCTGCGAGGCGGCCGAGGCGCTGCGACCGGGCATCGAGTGCCGGGTCAAGTGGCCCAACGACGTCTGGCTGGAGGAGCGCAAGCTGGCCGGCATCCTGATCGAGGCCAAGCCGCAGGACGGCTGGGCGGTGATCGGCGTCGGCCTCAACCTCACCGTCGCGCCCGACGAGTTCCCAGCCGACTTGAAGTGGCCCGCGACCTCACTCCACTCGGAAGCCTGCTCCGTTAACCGTCATATAGACAGGAAACGGAGCAAGCGTGCCCGGACAGGGGCCTTCGAGGCGCTCAATCGGGCCCTCGATCGCTGGGCCGCGGCGCCCCGCGACGAGGTCCTCGCCGCCTGGCGCTCGCGCGACGCGCTGCGCGGCCGCGAGGTTTCCTGGCAGGACGGGAGCGGGGTCGCGGAGGGGATCGACGACTCGGGCGACCTACTCGTCCGCCGCCTCGACGGCGACCTCGCCGTCCTCGGCGCCGGCGAGGTCCACCTGCGGCTCTGAGCCGTTCTTGCTCTGCTGGCGGGCCGCTTTCCCGCGGGAGCGGCGGGTTGGCTTGGCGCCGTTCCCGCCATTCGACCCGTTCGCGCCGTCCCCGCCCTCCGCGTCCGCCTCTTTGCCTTTGCGGCGCTTGCGGCGCCGCTTGCCACCTTTGGGGAAGTTGCGCAGCAGTTCGCGCGCCGTCGCCGACGGTTTGCGGGCCATCCGCATCCGCGCTCCTCGCAGCACCTCCTCGCCTTCGGGCGTGTGCGAGACGGCGGCGGCGAGCAGCGCCACGCCGAGCCGGCGGTCCTGTTTGCGCGCCGCGTGGACGAGCCGCCGGGCGTTGCGGCCGTGCGCCCGGCCCGAGGAGTTGACCAACAGGCCGAGCAGCCGCTTGGTCTCCCCCCAGCGCTGCACGGCGTACTCTTCGTGCAGCTCGCGCGTGTAGCCGGCGAGCCGCCAGACCCACGCCTGCGCCTGGTCGCGCCGGCCGATCCGCTTGTCGACCAGCGCCTGCAGCAGGCACTTGGTGCCGGCCCGCTTGTCCTCACGGCTCCAGCTGCCGACGATTTCGATCGCGTCGTCGAAGGCCTCGGGATCGCGCAGGTCGGCGATCTCGCTCAGCGCTTTCAAGCGCAGCTGCGAGTTGCGGTTGCGCTGCACGCAGGTGAGCAGGAAGCGGCGGCGCAACTCCTTGGTGCGGTCGTTCTGCAGCATCGAGCGGGCGCGGCGCCAGTTCTGCGGGTTGACTCGCGCCCCTGCCAGCGCCGCCCAGGCGTGCTGCTCGGGGTAGTCGAGATTCTCGACCGCGATCCGCCAGAGCTCGCGTTCGAGCACCTGAGTGCGGCGTTCGGAGTCGTCGGAGACCGGGACGATCCGCCGCTCGACCCGCACCTTGCGGCCGCGGCCGCGGCGCACCGGGCCGACGACGATCGCGCCGCCGCGGTAGACGTCGCGGTCGAGCAGGCTGTGCAGCGTGACGATCGTCTCGTCGTGGGTCGTCGCCGGATGGACGAAGTCGATCACCAGGCCGGCCTCCTTGCCGGGGGCGCGCCGGGTGACGCGCCCGACCCGCTGCTGGTAGATCCGGCGCGAGGCGGTCGGGGCCAGGTGCATGCAGATCGTCGCCCGTGGCGAGTTCCAGCCCTCGGCGAGCAGCATCGCGTTGCAGAGGACGTCGACTTTGCCGCGCTCGAAGGCGGCGAGGATCTCGGCCAGTTCGCGCTTCGGCGTCTCGCCGGAGACCGCGCGGGCGTTGATGCCGGCGTCGCGCAGCGCCTTGGCGACGTTCTTGGCGTGCTGGACGCCGGCGGTGTAGAGGACGCCGGGCACTTTGCTGAAGCGGGTCTTGTAGAGGTCGGCGATCGCGACGTTGAAGGGCTCCTGGTCGAGCAGCGCGGCGAGCTCCTCCTGGTCGAAGTCCTGGTCGACCTCGCCTTTGCGCAGCGGCACCTTCGCGATAGTCCGCACTCCCGGCCCGGGCGGGATGCGGAGGCAGCGCAGCGGCGCGATCACCCCGCGCCGCGCCGCCTGGGCGAGGTCGAAGCGCGAGGTCTGGGTCGGGAAGAGGTCGGCGACGTGGCGCGCGATCAGCGCCCCGGTCGCGGTCATGCCGATGAAGACCGGGCCGGTCCAGGCGCGGATGCAGGCGCTGGTTTTCTCGCCGAGGGCGGTGTGGGCCTCGTCGCAGATGACGATCGAGTAGGCGTCGGAGATCTTCTTGTGGTTGCGGACGAACCACTGGTAGGTCTCCACGGTGACCGGCCCTTCGGCGTCGTCGCGGTCGCCGAGCAGCGGCGGCCGCAGCCGCTCTTTGTAGCCACGGTCGGAGATCTCGCCGATGAACTGGTCGACGAGGTTGCGGCGGTGGGTGAGGATCAGGACGCCGCCGGTGCGCGTGGCGTCGATGAAGCCAACCGCGGCGACCGTCTTGCCGGCGCCGGTCGCATGCTCGAACCAGAAGCGGCGGTCGGCGCCGGGGTCGTCGGCGTCGCCCTCCGGAAGCGGCTCGTCTTCCTCCTCCCCGGCCGGCGCTTCCTCCCAGTCCTGCGGCTCCTCCTCGTCGGGCGCCAGCTCGTCGGACTCCTCGTCCTCCGCGTCGGGTGACGGCTCCTCCCCCGCCTCGGCCTCGGCCGCCTCGCCGTTGCCGTTCTCGGCCGCCGTCTGCTGCTCGGACATCAGCTCGGTCAGGGTCCCGGAGAGAGCATCGACCTGATGCGGGTTGAGCTCGGCGCCGTCGCGCAGCTTCGGCGGGTCCTCGGCGAGCAGCCGCTCCAGCCCGAGCAGCAGCGAGAAGTCGCGCCGCCACTGGATCGACGGATGCTCGGCGCCCTCGTCCAGCTCGCGCAGGGCCTGGTCGAGAGCCCGGCGCCGTGCCGTGCCCAGCGCCAGCGCGTCGGCGCCCTCGCCCTCCAGCAGGAACGGCTCGCGGACGAACTCGGCTGCCCGCTCGATGTCGGCGCCTGAGGGAACGGCCGCGGGTGCGGCAACTTCGCTGGTCTTGGCCATAGAGAGCCCTGTGGTTCGTTTCCCGCAGCGGCGCGGCGCGTGCTGCCGGAAAGTGGAGAGGGATGCCGAGGGATCGGTTCCTCCCCGGCGATCTCGAGCGGCTCGCATACCGGCGAACCGAACAGACTTATTGTAGACACCGAACCCGGATGAACGCACGCATCGCGCTTTTCCTCGCTCTCGCCGGCCTGCTCGCCGCCGGCTGCGGCGCCTCGGAGGGGGACGGCTCGCACCCCGACTACGCGAAGGCGCTGGCGGGGGCGCCGGCGCCCCTGGCGGCCCTCTACGACGAAGGCGACGCGCTGCTCGGCGGCGGCCTCGACGCCTACGAGCGGCGGCTTCAATCGCTGCGCGGCTATCCCATCGTCGTCAACATCTGGGCCTCCTGGTGCGGGCCGTGCCGCTTCGAGTTCCCCCACTTCCAGCGGACGGCGGCGCGCTACGGCAAGCGGGTCGCCTTCCTCGGCGTCGACAAAGAAGACTCCGACGACCTCGCCGAAAAGTTCCTGGGCGAACGGCCGCTTCCCTACCCCAGCTACAAGGACCCCGACGAGGAGATCGCCGAGAGCATCGACCCCGACGCCGCGCGGGGGCTGCCGACCACCGCTTTCTACGACCGCTCGGGTGAGCTGACCTACCTCAAACTCGGCCCCTACGACGAGGACGAGGAGGCGCTGCTGCGCGCCGACATCGAGCGCTACGCCCTCGGCGGCGGGCGCGAAAGCGGATAATCGCTCCATGGACGTCTTCGTCGTCGTCGCCTTGATCGCCATGGGGCTGTTGCTCGCCGAGCTGCTGCTGCCGACCGGCGGCGCGCTGGCGGCGGCCGGCGCGCTCGGCCTGGTCGGCGCTGGCGTCTACGCGCTCACCGCCGAAGCTGACTCGAGCGCCAGCGACTGGGCGGGGCCCGGCCTGATCACGCTCGGCGTGCTCTGCCTCGTCACCTCCTACGTCGTCGGCCGCAAGGTCCTCGCCGCCCACCGCGACGGGCCGGTTCGCACCGGGCCCGAGGAGCTGGTCGGCGCGCGGGCCGAGGTGCGCACGCCGCTCGACCCCGAGGGTCAGGTCTGGATCGAGGGGGCGCTGTGGCGGGCGCGGCTGCGGGACGACGGAGGCGCGCCGCGGCCGGGAGATAGAGTCGTCGTCGAGGCGGTCGAGGGACTCACCCTGATGGTGCGGTCGGATCCGGCCTCCATTCCCACCCAGGAAGGAGCAGGTTGATGGAAGCAGCGATCGTCGTCTTCTTCGTCCTGGCGATCTTCGCCCTGATCGCGATCGGCATGTCGGTGCGGGTCCTGCGCGAGTACGAGCGCGGCGTCATCTTCCGGCTCGGCCGCCTGATCGCCCTCAAGGGACCGGGCCTGATCCTGCTGATCCCGCTGATCGACCGCATGGAACGGGTCGACCTGCGCACGGTGACGCTCAACATCCCCCCGCAGGAGGTGATCACCCGCGACAACGTGCCCTCCAGCGTCAACGCGGTCGCCTACTTCCGCGTGGTCGACGCCAACCGCTCGATCGTCGAGGTCGAGAACTACCTCCTCGCCACCTCGCAGATCGCCCAGACGGCGCTGCGCTCGGTGCTCGGCAAGGCCGAACTGGACCAGCTGCTGGCCGAGCGCGAGCGGCTCAACGAAGAGCTGCAGAAGATCATCGACGAGTCGACCGAGCCCTGGGGGATCAAGGTGACGGCGGTCGAGATCAAGGACGTCGAGATCCCCGAACAGATGCAGCGGGCGATGGCGCGGCAGGCCGAGGCCGAGCGCGAGCGCCGGGCCAAGATCATCAACTCCGAGGGCGAGTTCCAGGCGGCGCAGAAGCTCACCGACGCCGCCGACATCATCAGCCAGAACCCGGCCTCGATCCAGCTGCGCTACCTGCAGACGCTGCTCGAGGTGGGCACGAACCAGAACACGACGATCGTCTTCCCGCTGCCGATGGACGTGATCGAGCCGTTCCTGAGGAGGAGCGACGGCGAGCCGAGCGGCTCCGAGCGACCGGCGCAGCCCGCAGGCCCACGGCCCGTCCCCGACGCGGACGCTCCCGCGCCCGACGACCTTCCGCCGTCGCGGACCTGACCCTGAGCGCGCCCGAGATCCGCATCGACCAGCTGACCGGGCTGCGCACGATCCTCGCGCCCGGCCGGGCCGACCGCCCCGGCGGCTTCGAGGCGCCCCACAGTGAGCAGAAGGGCGCCGAGGGCTGCCCCTTCTGCGAGGGCAACGAGGGGAAGACGCCGCCCGAGGCCTATGCGACGCGACCGGCGGACGGCGGCGCCGACACCCCGGGCTGGACGACCCGGGTCGTGCCGAACCTCTATCCGGCGCTGAGCCAAGGCGACGGTTCGGCAGGCGGCGACGCGACGGCTGGCGCGACCAGCGCCGAAGCCGGGGCACTGGCAAGCGCCGGCGACCCGCTGCTCGCCTCGCGGCGGGCGGGCGAACCGGACCTCTTCGCCTCCCGGCCCGCGATCGGCGGCCACGAGGTGATCGTCAACGCGCCGCGGCACGCGACCTCGATGGCGGAGCTGAGCGAGGAGCAGCTCGCGGCGGCGGTCGCCACCTGGCGCGAGCGGATGCGTGCCCACTCCGAGGCGTCCTACGTGCAGCTGGTCGTCAACGAGGGCGCCGGGGCCGGGGCCTCCCTGCCCCACACCCACGCGCAGCTCTACGCCCTGCCGTTCGTGCCCGCCGCGGTGGCGCGCGAGCGCGAGCGGGTGGGCTCCTATGCCGAACGAACGACCGGCGGCGGCCTGCTCGCCGACGTGCTGGTCGAGGAGGTGCGGCGCAAGGAGAGGCTGGTGGCGATCGACGACGGCGCGGCGCTGATCTGCCCCTGGGCGTCGCGCTCCCCCTACGAGCTGCGAATCGTGCCGCGGCAACCGACGGCCAGCTTCGCCGACGACACGGCGGGAGTGGCGATGCTCCACACCGCGCTGCGACTGCTCGCCGAGCGCTTCGACGGCCCGCCCGAGCTGAACCTCTGGGTGCGCACCGCCCCCCGTGGCGTCGACCGGTTCCACTGGCACGTCGACCTCGCGCCGCGGCTCACCGCCAAGGCGGGATTCGAGTTCGGCACCGGCGTCGACATCAACGTCTTTCCGCCCGAGCGGGCGGCGGCCGAGCTCCGCGAGGCGGCGGGTGGCCTGCCCGCTGTTGGTTGACAACCGTTGAGTTATCAACATAGGCTGCTCGACGAATGGCCGAGGCGACCGCTTCCCCCGATGGCCTGCTCGTTCACGTCAGCGGCATCCGTGTCGCCGCGAGCAAGCTGCTCGACCAGCTGACGAAGCTGGCTGCCGCCGCGGGCCCGGGCGCGGGAGACGACGCGCTGGCCGAGGCCCTTCGCCAGGCCCAGCGCGCCCTCGCCGCGAGGGAGCTCGCCCGCCGCGAGACGACGCTGCGGCGCATGCTCGAAGCGGAGCCGGACCTGCAGCGCTACGCCGACGACGCCTGGGCGGTCGCCGACGGGCTCCGGGAGCTTCCCGCGGTGTGGCCGCATGCCGCGAGCACGGCTGGCGCCGGGTCCGTCGCCGCCTCGATCAAGGAGGCGCGGAAGATCCTCGAGGACGTCGTCCTCCACTCCAGCCTGATCACGATGCCGACCGAAGTGAGGCAGGAACTCGACGTGCTGAGAGTCGGGAAGTCGCTGGACTTCCACCGAGTCTTCGCCGCCGAGCTGCCCAACGCGAAACAGCGCCAGCAGATTCTCGATCACCTGAAGCTCACGAAGATCTGCGGCTGGGTCGATCCCGCCAGCGGCCTCATCTACCGGCTCCCCCGCACCACGGCAGCTCGCGTCTTCGCCTGCCTGGCGCCGTTCCTAGTGGCGCTCCTCGCCGGAGCGGCGCTCTGGAGCTTCGGCTTCATCGACGTGCCGGACTGGGAGACGCTGGAGAGCAGCGGTCAGCTGCTGGGCGCGTACGGGTTGGTCCTCGCGGGGGCCGTCGTCCATCTCGGGATCGAGAGCCTCAAGCAGGCCCAGAGCCGCTCCGCGCCGATTCTTGCGATCAGCGACGGCATCTACTGGCTGATCCTGCGCTGGCCTTGGCTCGCGCTCACGGTCGTCTCGATCGTCGTCGTGACGATCGGGATGCGGGCGAGCGGCATGGGGTCCGATGGCGACGAGCTCACCCTCTACTTGTTCGCCGGCTACAGCCTCGACAGCGTCCTCGGCCTCGTCCTGACCAGGTTCGACAGCCGCTCCGCCGCCGCCCTGGGCCGCCTGGAAAAGCAGCTCAAGCCGGCCGAGAAAACGCAGCCGGAGCCCGGCGCCGCCGCTTCCGTGGCGACCTCGTAGCGGGCGCGGCAGGCGCTAGGCTCGCGCCGGTGCCGCCGAACCCGCGACCGATTCCCCGCTTCATCGCCGACTCGACGCAGGAGGGGATTCCGCACGGCCGCTTCGCCGAGCGACTGACGGCTGAGTTCAGGACGGCCTGCGAGGCGCTCGAGGAGCTGCCGGCCGGGACGACGATCCCGGACGAGCTCGAGTGGTTCCCGGAGCGGGCCTGGGGCGGGCGGGTGTGGGTGCCATGCACGGCGCGGACCAATGGGCCCGAGGGGGCGCTCGAGCTGTTCGGGCACGTCTCCTACGCGCTGCCGGAAGGCGGCGACCCGGCCGACCTCGAGGCGAGCGCCGACTTCACGGACGTCCTGGCCGAGGGCAACCCCGACTGGCGAATAGACCTCAACGACGAGGTGATCGGGCGCTGGCGCGGCGAGAACGGGCGGGCGGGCAAGGTGACTCTCGTCTGGGGCCGCCCCCTCGTCCGCGGCGCCGTCGCGGCGACCGCCGAGCTGGACGAGGAGACGGTCGACCAGGAGGCGATCTCCGACGGGCGCTTCACGCTCGTCGCGCTCGACGCGCTGGAGAACTACGGCGACGACGTCTTCCTGGAGGTCAAGCTCTGGAGCCGGCGAGCTGACGAGCTGGCCAGCGAGTGCCTCTACGCCTAGGGCGAAGGCGACCGCGCGGCGTCAGCCGCCGAGCTCCTCGCGCAGCCGCCCGACCTCGTCGCGCAGCTCGCCGAGCTCGCGTTCGAGCCGATCGAGCCGGCCCTCGGCGGGCGGCTCCTCGGTGGCGGTCGCCGTCTCCTCGGTGGCGGTCG
>DASQDJ010000011.1:0-4866 GCA_035634215.1 Solirubrobacterales bacterium
GAGGGCCTGGCGTGCGTCGCGCCGCTGCGCGACGCGGGCGCCCGCGGGGCGAGCCTGGGACGGCTCGCCGCGCTCGGCCTGATCGCCGGCGCGCCGGCGATCCTCGGCGCCTGGCTGGGGGCCGCCGCCTTCGACCCGAGCCTCGCGGCGCTGCTCTTCGGCGTCGGCGTCGGCGCGATCGCGCGGGTGATCGTCCAGCTGCTGCCCTCGATGCGCGACGGCGAGGGCCGGGTCCTCAACCCGCTCTCGGTCGCCGGCCTGCTCGCCGGCATCGTCGCCATGTACGCGACCGGCCTCCTGGTGTCGGTGTGACGAGCGCGGCGGACAGCGAGGGCCCGCGGCGGGCGCCGAACACCGAGGCGATCGAGGACTACGCGAAGGCCATCTACGCGCTTGGCGCGCGGCGCGAGGGGCCGGTCCTGAACGGCGAGGTCGCGCAGCGGCTCGGTGTCACGCCCGCCACCGCCACCTCGATGCTGAAGCGACTCGACGAGATGGGCCTGGTCGACCACACCCCCTACAAGGGCGTCGTGCTCACCGCGGCGGGCGAGAAGGTGGCGCTCGAGGTGATCCGCCACCACCGGCTGATCGAGGCTTACCTCTCCGAGGCGCTGGGCATGCCCGACGACCGCGTCCACGCCGAGGCCGAGGTGCTCGAGCACTACATCTCCGAGGACCTCGAGCTGCTGATCGCGGCAAAGCTCGGCGAGCCGAGCCACGACCCGCACGGGACGCCGATTCCCGGCCCCGATCTGCGGCCACCCGTCGAGTAGCCTGCGCCCCGTGGGGCTCGCCGACGACTTCCAGCAGATCCTCGACTCGCTGCCGTCCGACTGGACCGACCTCGAGGTCGACCTGCGGATCGCTGAGGAGAGCCAGTACGTCGACACCGCCGTCACCCTCAGCCAGATCAACGCGCAGCCCTATTCGCGCGCCGACTGGGACTGGCGGCTGATCGTCGCCAAGAGCTTCGGCCACGCCGCGGCGCCTGAGAGCGTCGTGGGAGTGCTCGCGAAGCTGGAGCGCGAAGGCGTGGAGGGGGAGATGCAGGTGCGCGAGGTGCGCGAGGGGCGCTCGGAGATCGTCCAGATGTGGGGGCGGCCGGAGAGCGTGCGCGAAGACTTCCGGCGCCGCCGGCACCTCTGATGGCCCGTGTCGTCGCGGTCGCGGCGGACCTGATGCTGGGCAGCAAGGTGGAGGCGACGCTCAGCGCCGCCGGCCACGAGGTGACGCTGGCGCCGACTCTGGGTGAGAGCGGCTGGGACGGGGTCGACCTGATCGTCGCCGACCTCGACGCCGAGAATCCCGAAGCGCTGGTTGGCCTCGGCATGCCCGTGCTCGGCTACTACTCGCACGTGAACGTGGAGACGCGGGAGGCGGCGGAGGCGGCGGGGGTGGACCTCGTCGTGCCGCGCTCGCGGCTGGCGCGCGAGCTGCCGCGGCTCGTCGAGCGCCTCCTCGAGCGCGGCTGACCCCGCCGCCTCGCGCTCTCAGCCGACCCCGAGCACGACGATCCGCACCGAGTCGACGACCGCGGTGTCGCACGGCAGGGCTTGATTGGCGGCGGCGGCTAGGGCCCCCGGCCGGGGGCCGCCGGTCGCGACTCGAGCTCCCTCCACCAGGACTTCCCTCGTGACGGTCGTCGGCGACTCCTCCCGCGTCTGGAGCGAGACGAGATCGATCTGGGTGCCGTTGACCGAGACCGGGATGGAGACGAGGCACGTGCCGCTGGGCGGGCTCTCGAGGGTCGCCTGCACGTGGGCCAGGAAGAGGTTGCTCTCGGTCGGTCCCTGCGTCCACGAGCCGTCGGCGAGCGGGATCGGCGTCGGGTTGGTTGAGGACGAGGAGGTAACCGCCTGGCCACCGCCCTGCGCGATGGTCACGACCGCCGCGCCACCGCTTACGTCGGCGGGGGTGAGGGAGCCGTTACGCACCTTCGAGCCGTCGATCGAGTCGGGCTGGAGCTGCGCGCTGCTCACTGAGTTGTGAAGCAGTTGCTCGGTGCCGACCGAGTCGGGGGCGATGTGGCGATAGCGGACCGCCTGGGGCGCGATGTGCCGCGGTCGAACCGCGGTCGGCGCGATCTTGCCGCTCTTGACGGCGCGCGGCGCCAGCAGCTTCGTCTTGATCGCCCCCGGCTTGATCTGGCGGGTCTTGATCTTGCCGCCCGCGTAGGCGGTCGCTCCGGAGATCGCCAGCAGCAGAGCGAGGGTCGAGATGACGTTCGCGTACGTGAGGTGCTTTCTGATTCGTTTCATGGCCACACCATAAAATTCCCTGTCCCGTTGCGCGCTTCCACCGAGGTTTCCACGGCGCGTCCGAGGATCGCCGGCGTCAGCGTCCCCGTGCCAGCGCGAACGCCGCGGAGATCTCGAGTGGTTGCCTCAGGATCCCGTGCTCGACGTCCCATTCGACCCAACGGCGCAGCACGACGGGGTCGAACGGGGCGGGACGGAGGGACGGACTCAGGACGCGGAGCTGGGCTTTCTGTTCGGCGCGGTCGAGCGAGGGGACGGCCGCCAGGAGGTCGGCGAGCGCCGCGGTGGGACGCACGGCCGCCAGCCGGTAGCCGCGTCGCGTCGCGCCCACGATCGAGTCGACGAGGCCGGGGTCGTCGACGACCGTGCGGGCCGAGGTCGCCAGCACCAGCTCGGGATATGGCGGGGCGCCGTAGCGATCGAGCTCGAAGGCGCGGACCGGGACGCCCCGCTTGGGGAGGGCGATCGCCTCGGCGTTCCAGAAACCGGTCGTCGCGTCGACCCGGCCCGCGGCGAGCGAGGCCACGGCGTTGAAGCCGATCGTGACGCGGCGGACGAGCTCCGGATCGCCGCCGTCGGCGCGCACCACGGAGTCGACCACGGCCTCGTCAGAGGGCAGGCCGGTGACGCCCACGGTGCGGCCCTCGAGGTCGCGGGGCCGGCGGACGTCGCCGCCGGCACGGGCGATCAGCGCGGCGAGCGGCCGCCGCACGATCGGCATCACGCCGACCAGGTCGAGCCCCCGCTCGCGCGCGATGCCGAGGTCGTGGATGTCGAGGATCGCGAAATCGACACGGCCCGCCGCGAGCAGCTTCGGCGCATCGGACGATTCGCCCGGCTGGCGGATCGTCAGGTCGACGCCCGCGTCGTCGTACCAGCCGCGCCGCTCGGCGGCGTAGATGCCCGAGTGGACGGCGTTCGGGACGAAATCGAGCACGAGCGACACGCCTTTCGGCGCGCTCGGTTCAGCGCCGTCGCCGCCGCAGCCGGCCGCGCCGGCAAGCGACAGGACGGCCGCCAGCAGCGCGGCAGCACGTCTCATGCGGAGCGGAGGCTATTCGCTCTGCCGTTCGGGGTAGACTGCCGCGCGACCGAGTTGGGATACGGGATAGGAGGCGTTAACCAGTGCAGGAACGAGGAATTGGGGCATATCTCGCGGAGCTGATCGGCACCTTCTTGCTGGTCTTCTTCGTCGTCAGCGTCGTCGTGCTGTTCGTCGCGACGGGCAACCAGGCGCAGTTCGGCTCCGACTTCGCCGTGGTCGGCCTCGTCCACGCCTTCCTGCTCTTCGGGTTGATCGTGATGTTCGGCGTGGTCAGCGGCGGTCACTTCAACCCGGCGGTGACGCTCGCCGCGGCGGCGATCCGGCGGATCGCCCCGGTCGACGCGTTGATCTACCTGCTCGCGCAGCTCTCCGGCGGCGTGCTCGGCGCGCTGCTCGCCAAGGGCCTCCTGGTCGACGAGGGCCGGGCCACCGACTACGCGGCACTGCAGGTCAGCGGCCTGCTGGGCGGCAACTTCCAGGGGATGATCGTCGAGGCCATCGGCACCTTCTGCCTCGTCCTGGTCATCCTCGCCGCCGTCTTCTCCCGCAAGAGCTTCAAGGAGTGGGCGCCGCTGGCGATCGGCACCACGCTCGGTTTCCTCGTCATGGTCGGCGGCCCGCTGACCGGGGGCGGCTTCAACCCCGCCCGCTGGTTCGGCCCGGCGCTGGTCGCCAACGAGTGGGGCTCGGTCTGGCCGTACCTGCTCGGCCCGATCGTCGGCTCGCTGCTCGCCGCCGGTGTCTTCCGCTTCGTGCTCGAGCCCGGCGGCCTGCCGCCGACCGAGGCGCCGGAGCCGGTGCGGGGCCAGCCCGACGAGGCCCGCCGGACGGTCGAGACGGGCGGCAAGCCCCGCACCGCCCGCTAGCTCCCGCAGCCCAGCCTGTCGCTTTGCAAGCCGACCGCCTCCGGGCGGTCGGCTTCGTTTCGGGTGCGCCGCGCTTGCAGTAGCTTGGCCCCGTGCGTCGCGTCACCTTCTCGCGCAACTACACCCTCTCGCTTTCGCGCACCTGCCAGTGCTACTGCAAGTACTGCGCCTTCGCGACGCACCGCGCTCACATCCATCCACCCGAGGAGGTCGAGCGGCGCCTCGACGAGGCGGTGCGCCGCAGGGCCAAGGAGCTGCTCGTCCTGACCGGGGAGCGGCCGGAGGTCAATCCCGAGGTCGCGGAGCGGCTCGCGGAGTGGGGCCACGACGACTTCACCTCCTACGCGGTCTGGGCCTGCGAACGGGCCATGGAGCGCGGCCTGCTGCCGCACACCAACCTGGGCGTGCTGGACGAGCGCGATTTGAGCCGCCTCCGCGAGGTCACCGCTTCGCAGGGGCTGATGCTGGAGTCGGTCTCCGAGCGGCTCATGGACACGGTCCACGCCGGCTCTCCCACTAAGCACCCCGCCAAGCGCCTCGCGACGATCGAGGCAGCCGGCAAGCTCAAGATCCCGTTCACCTCGGGGATCCTGGTTGGAATCGGCGAGACCCCCGACGAGCAAGTCGCCTCGCTTGAAGCCCTCGCTGACCTACACCGGCAGTACGGCCACCTCCAAGAGATCATCCTCCAGAACTT
>DASQDJ010000012.1:0-5823 GCA_035634215.1 Solirubrobacterales bacterium
GAACGCGCCGTCGCCGAGCTGCGCGCCGTCGCCCCCGCCGGCCACAGCTGGGGACGGCGGGGGCGCGAGACCCTCCCAAGAGCGACTAGCCGCCCACCCGGAAGCGCAGGTGCGTCACCCCGGGCGACTCGATCGCGTGGAGTGGCTCGAGCTCGATCCGGGCGGCGGTCGCCGGGTCGACGTCGAAAAGGGGAATGCCGCCGCCGAGCAGCACCGGCACGAGGTGAACTTGGAGCTCGTCGAGCAGGCCGGCCTCGATGGCCTCGCGGATCGCCTGGCCGCCGCCGGCGATGGCAACGTCCTTGTCGCCGGCTGCCTCCCGAGCCTGCGCGACGACGGTCTCGATCCCCTCTACGAACGCGAAGGTCGTGCCGCCCTCCTTGACGAGCGGCTCGCTCGGCCGGTGGGTGAGGACGAAGACCGGCTTGTGGAAGGGCGGCTCGTCGCCCCAGGGCCCCTCGCCGTGGTCGAACATGCGCCGGCCCATCACGATCGCGCCGGGCGCCTCGATCGCCGCCGCGAAGCGCTCGTCGTCGGGGCCGGTCTCGCCGCCCTCGTAGCCGTGCGCCTCTCGCCAACTCCTGAGGCGAAGCACCCACTCGTGCAGCTTCTCGCCACCGTCGCCGAGCCCGTTCTCGACGCTGTCGTTCGGGCCGGCGACGAAGCCGTCCAGCGACATCGAGATCTCCGCGGTGACCTTGCTCATCGGAGCTCCCCGATCGCGGCGCTCACGAGGCGAACTCCCCGACCGCGATCGTGTTGCCGTCCGGGTCCCTGAACCAGGCGACGGCGCCCATCCCCTCGGAGCGCAGGATTCCCTTCTCGTCGGTCTTCAGCGGCTCGTCGTACTGCTCGAACTGGACGCCCTTGGCGGTGAGCTCGTCGACCAGCCGCTCGAGGCCCGAGACCTCCCAGGTCGCCACGGTGGCAGTCGCCTTGCCAGCGTGCTCGGAGACGTATACGAACAGCTCCGATCCCCCGCCGCAGCCGTAGGTAACGGCCTGCGCCTCGTCCTCCACGCTCTTCGCCGAGAGGCCGAGTTTGCCCTCATAGAACTGCCGTGCCCTCTCCAGATCCGAGACGGCGACCGTCGCCGTCACCTTGCTGTCGCTCAAGCTCATCTCGTTCTCCTTCTCGTGTGATCGATCCGCTTGTCCCATCCCTACCGCTTCGGCTGCCAAAACGCCACCTCGCCGCTCGCCGGCGTCGAGACGACGCTGCGCCACCCGGCCGGGCCCTCGCGTGGCTCCAGCAGCACCGCCGCTCCGAGGCCACGTGCCCGCTCCGTCGCCGCGGAGATCTCCGCGACCTCGACGTAGGGCAGCCAGAGGGAGCGTCGCGTCGGGCACTCGACGATGCCGCCACCGACCGCGTCGCCGAGCTCCAGCGCCAGGTACGAGCGGCCGCTGCCCACCTCGAGCTCTGTCGAGCGCCAGCCGCAGAGCCCGGCGTAGAAGGCGCGGGCGGATGACCGGTCGCCGGTGTGCAGCTCGAGGTGGACGACGGGATGGCAGGTGTCTCTTTGCATCTCTGTCCATATAGACCGGCGACGCCGCCGAAACTCATCGCCAGTCGCGGGCCGCCGGACGTTGAGCACCCCAGGGGTGTCAAAGGTACGGCGGGTCCGGGTGGCTACCCTGAGGGCGATGGGAACCGAGGCCGCAGGACCAACCGCCGCCGAGCAGGAGCTGCTGGCGGCCGCCCAGAACGGCGACGAGGCCGCCTTCGCCCGCCTCGTCGACCAGCACCGCGGCGAGCTGCACGCCCACTGCTACCGCATGCTCGGCTCCGTCCACGACGCCGAGGACGCGCTGCAGGAGGCGCAGCTGCGCGCCTGGCGCGGCCTGTCCAAGTTCGCGGGCCGCAGCTCGCTGCGCTCCTGGCTCTACAGGATCGCCACCAACGCCTGCCTCGACGCGATCGGCAAGCGGCCGAAGCGGGTCCTCCCCGTCGACTACGCGCCCTCGGATCCCCACGACGGCCCCGGCGAGCCGATGGTCGAGTCGACCTGGATCGGGCCCTACCCCGACGAGGCGATGGGGATCGAGGACGGCTACGCGGCCCCGGAGGCCCGCTACGAGCAGCGCGAGGCCATCGAGCTCGCCTTCGTCGCCGCCCTCCAGCACTTGCCGGCCAACCAGCGCGCCGCGCTGATCCTGCGCGAGGTGCTCGGCTTCTCCGCCAAGGAGGCGGCCGAGACGCTAGACACCAGCACCGCCTCGATCAACAGCGCCCTGCAGCGCGCCCGCGCGACCGTCGAGGAGCGGCTGCCCGAGCAGAGCCAGCAGGCGACCCTGCGAGAGCTCGGCGAGGAGGGCGTGCGCGAGACCGTCGAGGCCTATGTCGACGCCTGGCTGCGCGAAGACGTCGAGGCGGTCGTCGCGATGCTGACCGAGGACGCCGCCTTCACGATGCCGCCGCTTCGCAGCTGGTTTCGGGGCCGCGAGCAGATCGCCATCTTCCTCGCCGACTCGCCGATGTCGGGGGAATGGCGCTGGAAGACGCTGCGCACCCGCGCCAACGGGCAGGAGGCGATCGCCTTCTACACCTGGAGCGACGAGCTCGGCGCCTACGAGCGCTTCGCCCTCAACGTCCTCACCCTGCGTGGCCGCGAGATCGCCGAGGTCGACGCCTTCCTCACCCGGGCGAGCGACGAGCTCCCGCGCGAGGAGATCGTTAGGCTGCCAGAGCAGCCGTTTGACCCCGGCCGCTTGGCGGCCGCCTTCGAGCGCTTCGGCTTGCCCGAGACGCTCCGCGACTAAATCTCGAGGGAACCGATGAATTCCGGGCGTACGCCCGGTCTCAGTGGGTGACGGCACAGGAGCCGATTTCGACCCGCGATTTTGGAAGGACACAGATGAACACGCAGCAGGACATTCACGAGGAACACAACCGCTGGCTGGCGCTCTACGTGCTCTGCGCCGGCGTGCTGATGATCGTCCTCGACATCACGATCGTGAACGTCGCGCTGCCCTCGATCCAGGACGACCTCGGCTTCACGCAGAGCGACTTGGCCTGGGTCGTCAACGCCTATCTGATCCCGTTCGGCGGCCTGTTGCTGCTCGCCGGCCGGCTCGGCGACCTGCTCGGCCAGCGGCGGATCTTCCTCACCGGGATGGCGATCTTCGTCGCCGCCTCGCTGCTCTGCGCGGTCTCGCAGAGCCAGGAGATGCTGATTGGCGCCCGCTTCGTGCAGGGGATCGGCGGGGCCCTGACCTCGGCGGTCGTGCTGGGGATGATCGTGACGATGTTCCCCGAGCCGCGCGAGCAGGCGAAGGCGATCGGCGTCTACGGCTTCGTCGCCTCGGCCGGCGGCTCGATCGGGCTGCTCGCCGGCGGCGTCCTCACCGAGGCGATCAGCTGGCACTGGATCTTCTTCATCAACCTGCCGGTCGGCATCGCGACGGCCTTCTTCACGATGCGCCTCGTCCAGCCGCACGAGGGGATCGGCTTCCGCCAGGGCGCCGACATCCCCGGCGCGGTCCTGATCACCGCCTCGCTGATGCTCGGCGTCTACACGATCCTCGGCGTCGAGGAGGTCGGCTGGGGGGCGACGCGGACGCTCGCGCTCGGGGCCGTCTCGCTGGCCCTCGGCGCGATCTTCCTGCACCGCCAGGCGACGATCGCCAACCCCCTGATGCCGCTGCGGCTCTTCCGCTCCCGCAACGTCTCCGGCGCCAACGCCGTGCAGGCGCTGCTGGTCGCCGGCATGTTCTCGATGTTCTTCCTCGGCGCCCTCTACATGCAGCGGATCCTCGGCTACGACGCGCTCCAGGTCGGCCTCGCCTTCCTGCCGGCGACCGTGGTGATGGGGACGCTCTCGCTCGGCTTCGCCGAGAAGCTGATCATGCGCTTCGGCGCGCGGCGGACGCTGATCCCCGGCCTGGTGATGATCGGCGCCGGGCTGCTGCTCTTCGCCCGCACGCCGGTCGACGGCGACTACGTCGCCCACATCCTGCCGGCGATGATCGTCGTCGCGCTGGGCATCGGCACCTCGTTCCCGGCGCTGATGACGCTGGCGATGTCGGGCGCGACGCCGGAGGACTCCGGGCTCGCCTCGGGGGTCGTCAACACTTCAGCCCAGGTCGGCGGCGCGATCGGCCTCGCGGTGCTGGCGACGCTCGCCACCGAGCGCACCCACTCGCTGGAAGCGACGGGCACGGCGTTCAAAGAGGCGCTCAACTCGGGCTTCCACCTCGCCTACGTGGTCGGCGCCGCTCTGGTCGGCGCCGCCTTCCTCGTCGCGGTCTTCGCGATGAAAGAGGCGGCGATGCCGGCCCACGGTCACGAGACGGCGCCGGAGGGCGAGCCGGAGCCGGCCTACGCAGAAGCCGGCTAGAGCCGACTGTTAAGCCTCGATTCAGCTTCGCCACACCAGCTTGACTAGCCCTGCTCAGATGAGAGTGTTTCTCCATCTGTCAACGGCTGGAAAGGGAGTTTCGGGTGGGGAAGAGGAGTGTGTTCTCAAAGAGCAGGCTAGGGCTGGCGGCGCTGCTCGCGTGCTCGGCCGCGATGGCGACCGGAGGAGCAGCCCAGGCGGCCGTGATTCCGGGTCTTGCCGACAGCGATCCGGAGATGTTCGACAGCGCGCTGCTGTCGACCTCGGGCGCCAACGTCGAACGCTTTCGAGTGATCGTCCCCTGGGACGTCGCAACCCGCGGGCCTAACCACCCCTATTACGCGCGCCGCCAGGAGTTCGAAAGCTGGATCTCGAAATTCGTCGCTTACAAAGCGACTCATCCCGCCGCGACGTTCAACGTCGGCTTCGAGCGGATCAACATCCGCGAGCCGAACGTTCCCGCAAGCGGAGGAAAAGAAGCGACGACGATGCTCGGCCACGCGCCTACGGGGGCTCAATACAAAGCAGCCTTCACCGCCTTCCTCAGCGCCTTCGGGCAACACATGAGTTACATGCGGATCGACCCCTGGAACGAGCCCAACTACAACCCGGGTAACGCTTCGAGGCCGCTGCTGCCGGGCGGCACCGCGGGCGTCGGCCCCTACCTCTTCCAGGAGGATGCCGGCAGCTGCAACACGTCCAACCCGCAAGCGGAGACGTGCGGGCCGCGGATGGCGGCCTACTACTACCGCTGGGCGAACGAACAGTGCGAACTGGCGTCGATCGCCTGCAACCTCGAGGCGGGTGAGTTCGCCGGCGGCGTCTCGCCCGACTACATCCAGAAGTACAAGCACCACATGGGCGCGGTGATCCGGCCAACCATCTGGGGCGTCCACAACTACAGCGATGTGACGACCTACCAGGCCAACGGCGACTCATCGCCAGACGAGCTGCGCAAGATGGTCCGCGAGATCCTCTGCGTGAACACGAGCAACACGGGCGTCGCGCTCGGCTCGCACAGCTGCACGACGTCTACCAACTGGGGCAGCGAATGGCGCAAAGGCGCGCGCATCTGGGTCACCGCCACCGGCGCGGGCTACACCTTCTCGTGCGGCGAACACCCGACGATCCCCGCCTGTGGGGGTAGCTCCCCGCCGGTATACGTCAGCGACACCCAGCTCGCCCACAGCCAGTGCGACGCCGTCGCCTGGATGATGCGCTGGGACAACGTCGACAGCCGCGTCGACCGGGTCTACCACTACACCTACATGGACCCGAACTTCCAGTCGGGAAGCGACGACACCGGCGTCGTCAACACCGCGGGCACGGTCGCCCGTCCGGCGTACGACGTGCTGAGAAACGCCTGGACCTCCTGCTGAGGACGGGCTTCCGCGGCCGGCTGGCGGGCGGGGAGACCCTGCGCGCCGGCCGGTTAGGTCGTCATCGAAATCGGGTAGTGCGCGGCACATATGGGTGAGTGCGCC
>DASQDJ010000013.1:0-8914 GCA_035634215.1 Solirubrobacterales bacterium
CGGCCCGCCCGCTTCACGCCGCCGCGCCCGCTCGACCGCCACGCGGAGGTCTCGCAGCGCCGCGCCGAGGGCTGGCCGGTCTACGAGCTGGCGCCGCGCTCCGCGCCCCCCGTTCGCCACCTCGTCTACTTCCACGGCGGCGCCTACGTCAACGAGATCGTGCTGTGGCACTGGCTGATGCTCGGCCGCATCGCCGCCCGCACGCCGGCCCGCTGCGTCGTGCCGATCTACCCGCTCGGCGCCGCGCTTGGCGCGGAGGCGACGGTCGCCGCGGCGACCGCGATCGTCCGCGAGCTGGCCGGAGAGGTCGGTGCCGACGAGGTGGTCCTGGCCGGCGACTCGGCGGGGGGCGGCATGGCGCTGGCGGTCGCGCAGGCGCTGCGCGACGAGGGCGTGCGGCCGCGGCGTCTGGTCCTGATCGCTCCCTGGCTCGATGTCGCCGTCGCCGACCCGCGCTCGCGGGCGCTCGAGCCGCGCGACGCGATGCTCGGCATCCCGGGCTTGGTCGAGGCCGGTCGCGCCTACGCCGGCGGGCTGCCGCCCGACGACCCGCGGGTGAGCCCGATCCACGGCGAGCTGGCCGGCCTGCCGCCGATCGCGGCGTTCGTCGGAACCGAGGATCTGCTCAACCCGGACAGCCACCGCCTGCGCGAGGCGTGCGAGGACGCCGGGGTCGCCTGCGAGCTGATCGAGACGCCGGGGATGCCGCACGCCTACCCGGTCTTCCCGACGCCGGAGGGCCGGGCGGCGGCGCGGCGGATCGTCGAGCTCCTGCGCGACTGAGGCTCAGACGTCGAGCGAGGGCTGCGGCGGGTAGTGGACGCGCTCGTCCTCGACGACGGCGTCCGGAGTGAAGGAGTGCTCGTCGAGGCGACCGTCGGGCAGGAGGTGGAGGACGCGCCAGCCGCGGGCGAGCAGCGCGTCGGCGATCAGCCGCCGGTGGCAGCGGCTCGGGTGAGCCTCGGCGCACATCACCGCGGTGCGACGCGCGCGCCCCGTCTCTTCAAGCCGCACCAGGCCAGCCGCGAAGGGGGGCGTCCACATGTAGTCGGCGTAGGCGCGGAAGGAGGAGTGGCGCCAGGCGGAGTTGTCGGGGAGCGACCCGTCGGTTGCCTCCTCCGCTTCGCGTCGTGAGCGACGCCCGCCCAATGTCTCGCCGAACGGCTCGTACGCGATGTCCTCGGCCCGCAGCGACGCCGCCAGCGCGTCGGCGCCGAACTGCGGGTTGCGTCGGGAGCCGGGGAAGCGCCGCACGTCGGCGACCGCCTCGACCGCGGCCCCGCGCAGCAGCGCCAGGAAGCCCTCGATTGGGTGCGTTGAGTGGCCGACGGTGAGAAGCTCGCCCGGCATCGCGACGGTCAGGTGCCCGAGCCGGTCAGCCCCAGCTCCTCCGCGCGCGGCTCGAGCGCCGCGATCGTGAAGGCGAGGTGCGCGTCGAAGTCCTCGCCGAGGTCCTCGGCCGCCCGTCGCATCTCCTCGCGATCGACGGCGGCAGCGAAGCTCGTTTCCTTCAGCTTCTTCTTGACCGATTTCGGCTTCATGCCAGCGATGCCGGTCGGCCGCACCATCGCGACCGCTGCGATGAAGCCGGTCAGCTCGTCGACCGCGAACAGCGTCTTGGCGAGGCGGGTCTCACGCGGCACGCCGATGTAGGTCGCGTGGCCGGCGACGGCGTCGATCAGCCCCCGCGGGTAGCCGCGCTCTTCGAAGAGGCGCAGCGCCATGCGTGGATGGCCCGTCTCGGGGTCGGGATGGCGCTCGTAATCGAGGTCGTGGAGGATCCCCGTCACTCCCCACAGTTCCTCGTCCTCGCCGTACTTGCGAGCGTAGGCCCGCATCGCCGCCTCGACGCCCAGCACGTGCCGGCGCAGCGAGTCCGACTCAGTCCACTCGCGGAAGAGCTGCCAGGCCTCCTCGCGGCTCGGTGCGCTCACGGCGCTCAAGGGTAGAGAGCGCCGCGACTCAGGAGTCGAGTTCGCAGTTTGTCGCGAATACCGCGACAAACTGCGAACTCACCGCTCGGCCCGCGCCCGCAGCACCTCGCGCTCGCGCGCGTTGCCGCTCAGCGACGCGGCGCGGTCGAACTCCATCGCCGCCTCTTCGGCCCGTCCCAGCCGCTCGAGCAGCTCGCCGCGCGCCGCCGGCAGCAGGTGGTATCCGCGCAGCGCCGGCTCCTCGGCGAGGCCGTCGAGCAGCTCGAGGCCGGCGGCAGGGCCGAACGCCATCCCGACCGCGACGGCGCGGTTGAGGCGGACGACGGGCGAGGCGGTGACGGCGTCGAGGGCGTCGTAGAGGGCGACGATGCGCTCCCAGTCGGTCGCCTCTGGCGCCCGCGCCCGCGCGTGGCAGGCGGCGATCGCCCCCTGCAGCGCGTAGGGGCCGAGCGGCCGGCCGAGCGCTTCGGCCCGCTCCAGCGCCTTCAGGCCGCGGCCGATCAGGACGAGGTCCCAGCGCGAGCGGTCCTGCTCGGGCAGCGGGATCGCCTCGCCGCCGGGGCCGGTCCGCGCCGGGAAGCGCGACGCCTGCAGCTCCATCAGGGCGACCAGCCCCAGCACCTCCGGCTCCTCAGGCATCAGGCCGGCGAGGATGCGACCGAGCCGCATCGCCTCCTCGCAGAGGTCGACGCGGATCCAATCCTCGCCGCCGCTCGCCGCGTAGCCCTCGTTGAAGATCGCGTAGACGACCTCGAGCACCGAGGCGAGGCGCTGCTCGCGCTCGGCCGCGCCGGGCACCTCGATCGGCACCCGCGCCTCGGCGAGGCTGCGCTTGGCGCGGACGATCCGCTGCGCCACCGTCGACTCCTTGGCCAGGAAGGCGCGGGCGATCTCCGCCGTGGTCAGCGCGCCGAGGAGCCGCAGGGTCAGCGCCACCCGCGCCTCGGTCGCCAGGACCGGGTGGCAGGCGGTAAAGACGAGGCTCAGCAGGTCGTCCTCGATCTCGTCGTCGGCCGCGGCAGCGAGGTCGGGCTCGTCGAGCCGGGCGCGCAGCTCGACTTCGCGGCCCAGCTCCTCCTCCTTGCGCGCCGCCATCTCGGAGCGACGCGCCCGGTCGATCGCGCGGTTCTTGGCCGTCGCCATCAGCCAGGCCCCGGGCTTGTCGGGCACGCCCGACCGCGGCCACTGCTCGAGCGCCGCGACGAGGGCGTCCTGCGCCAGGTCCTCGGCGACCCCGACGTCGCCGGTCATCCGGGCCAGCGAGGCGATCAGCCGCGCCGACTCGATCCTCCAAACGGCGTCGATCGCGCGGCGGGCGTCCTGCTCGCTCATCTTTTCCCCCGCATCCGACATTCACCACACCAGGGCGGGGTGAATGTCGGATGCGCCTCGCGCCTCACTCGCCGGCTACTGGTTCTGCTCGGCCTGCGCTCGGATCCGGTCCTCCTGCTCGCGCAGCTCGGGAGTGAACTCCTCGCCGAAGTCCTCGGCCTCGAAGACCGGCCGGATCTCGATCTCGCCGCCTTCCTCATGCGGGTCGGGGCAGCGCTTGATCCACTCGATCGCCTCGTCCATGTCGCGCACCTGCATCAGCCAGTAGCCGGCGATCAGCTCCTTCGTCTCGGCGAACGGCCCGTCGACCACGGTGCGCTCGCCGCCCTCGCCAAAGCCGATCCGGACGCCCTTGGAGGAGGGGTGCAGCCCCTCGCCGGCCAGCATCACGCCCGCCTTGACCATTTCCTCGTTGAACTCGCCCATCGCGGCGAGCAGCTCCTCGCTCGGCATCTTGCCGGCCTCGGAGTCCTTGCTTGCCTTCACGATCGCCATAACCCTCATCTCGGTGTCCTTTCGTCTCGTCTGCGCGGCAGCCCCGGGGACCGAGTCTTCCGCCTTCTACCCATACGACGAACGAGCAACGGCGAAATCGACAGGGCCCGCGAATAGTCTGATCCCGTGGTGAGGACGGCGCTGCGGATCCTGCTCTTGGCGCTCGGCTCCGTCGCGCTCGTCGCCGGCCTCCTCACCGTCCTCACCGGCACGGCCGGCATGCCCGGCGACAGTCGCGCGACGCCGAACGTCGAGAGCGAGCTGCGCTTCTACGCGACCTTCTGGGCCGGCTTCGGCGTTCTCGCTCTCCGCGCCGCGCGGCGGCCCGAGCGGGAGGCCCTCTTGCTGCGGGGCCTGGCCGCCTTCCTCTTCCTCGCCGGCGTCGCTCGTGGCCTTGCCTGGCTCGCTTCGTCGCGCCCCGACACCCCGTTCCTGGTCCTGATGGGGCTGGAGCTGACCCTGCCCTTCTTCATCGTCTGGGCGCAGGCGCGGGCAGGGAGCGGTCGCGGGTAAGCGGCGGGCGCCTGCCGGGATACTTCCTTCCAGTGAGCAGTCGACCCGAAGCGGGCTTGGCCAGTCGAGATGAGGAGACGAGATGACGGAGTTGACCCCCAAGCAGGCGGAGCTGTGCGAGCGGAGCGAGACGAGCTACTCGGACCTGCGCGCTCTCTTCGTCAACTGCACGCTGAAACGCAGCCCCGAGGTCTCCAACACGCAGGGGCTGATGGACATCTCGATGGAGATCATGCGCCGCAACGGGGTCGAGGTCGAATGCATCCGGGCGGTCGACCGCGAGATCGCGATCGGCGTCTGGCCCGACATGACTGAGCACGGCTGGGCGCGCGACGAGTGGCCGGAGATCTTCGAGCGGGTGATGGCCGCTGACGTCCTCGTCCTCGGCACGCCGATCTGGCTCGGCGAGAAGTCGTCGGTCGCGACCCACGTGATCGAGCGCCTCTACGGCAACTCCAGCCTGCTCAACGACGCCGGGCAGTACGCCTACTACGGCCGCGTCGGCGGTTGCCTCGTGACGGGCAACGAGGACGGGATCAAGCACTGCGCGATGAGCATCCTCTACTCGCTCCAGCACCTCGGCTACACGATCCCGCCCCAGGCCGACGCCGGCTGGATCGGCGAGGCCGGGCCGGGGCCGTCCTACCTGGACGAGGGGTCGGGCGGGCCGGAGAACGACTTCACCAACCGCAACACGACCTTCGCTACCTGGAACATGCTGCACCTGGCGCGCCTGCTGAAGGACGCCGGCGGCATCCCGGCCCACGGCAACCAGCGCACCGAGTGGGAAGCGGGCTGCCGCTTCGACTTCCCCAATCCCGAGCACCGGGCCTAGGAGGGTCTAGCGAAACTCGCTAGACCAGTAGTGGTGCGGGATCGGGAAGTCGGGTGCGAGGGCGATACCTCGCGTGGGGGGCGGTTCTACCCCATAGGATCAGTCGAGCAATCGACTGAAGGGCAGGCGCATGGCGACGAAAATAAGGGTCGTAAGCGGTAATCAGCGAGTGGATTACAAAGTGAAAGGTGCGCCGAAAGGCTTGGGCGGGCTGCTCAACGACGCCCTCAAGACGGGAGACAAATTCATCACCTTCACGTTGGAGAACGGCAAGACCCGCAGCGTCATCGCTGAACGCGTGGTCTCGATCTGGGAGGAGTAGCGCCCTTGGCACTCTTTTCGAGAGTGCCATCGCAAGCGCCGATCCGGTGTCTATCGTCCCGGCTGCGTTGAGTTCGCTGATGGCTTCGGACTGATGCTCCGGAACGGCTCCCGATGGCAACCGGGGGCCGTTTCCATTTTCGCACTGTCCGAGCGGTTCGATAGACCACGACTCCTGGCTCATCGAGCCAGAGTTGCCGCAGTACCGAACGCCACCAGCCAGTGAGCTAATGCCAACTCTCAACTCACAACTCAACCAATGTCTTGTTGCCGCTCGCCACGCCGTGCCCTAACCCCGCCCGAACACCCGGTCTGCGGAACGCTGCCAGGGCAGCGTCGGTACCCCCTTCTTCAAAGCGCCCGCTCGGGCGCTTTCGTCGTTCTACTGGGGCAAGGCAGGTGATGCCGTGATGTGAGCGAGCGGGCCGGGCTTCCCTTGGACGAGAGACCCGACCCGCCACCCCGGACTACATGGGCCGATGGCGAAATTGGTAAACGCGGCGGGCTATCACCCCGCTGCGCGGTATCCGCGTTTCCGGGTTCGAATCCCGGTCGGCCCACTTCACCCAAGCCCTCGTGGTGGAACTGGCAGACACAGCCGACTATCACTCGGCCGCTTCACGGCATCTGGGTTCGAATCCCAGCGAGGGCACTGGCACGAATCCGAGTACAAGACCCGGGGGAACCGCCTCCACGTTTCGGTCGAGCCGATTCCGTCGCGCACGCTCTGAAAGGTATATCGACTCGTCACGACGGGCGAACTGCCTTCGACGGACGGACGGTGTCTCCTGCTCCCCTGGCCGGTCTCGACCGGCCGTTTTCCGTCCGGTCGAAGCGATAGTTTTCGGCTCTACTAAGCCAAAAAGCGACCCCCGCGCTGGTGGAACAGCCGGGGGTCAGGACCAAGGAGATTGCGCCTCCGTGGCCACCCGGACCGTACCAGGGGCGTCGGCCTCTGCCCAGCTTCAACTGCTGCTCGATTCGTCCGAGATTGGGCGGTTGATCGGGGACCTGGAAGCGACCCGCTGGACTGGCCGCCCCGGCTACCCGATCCGCGCGATGCTCGGCCTCTGCCTGGTCAAGTCGCTCTACGCGCTCCCGACGTGGACCAAGGTCGTCGCGCTGGTGGCCGAGCATTGGAAGCTGCAACGGGTCCTGGGCTGCGAAGGGGAGCCGCCGTCCGTTTACGCCGCCTACCGCTTCGCCGAAAAGCTGCGAGCGCATGGCCCGATGGTCGAGCGCTGCATCGACTCCGTTGTCGAAGGGCTGCGGGAGCGGCTGCCGACCTACGGCACCAACCTCGCCATCGACGCCTCAGACATGCCGGCGTATGCGAATGGGCAGCGCTATCTGTCGAAGGGCGGCAAGGAACGCGAGCGCTTCAGCGACGAGGACGCAAGCTGGGGCCACCGCTCGGCGGTCTCGACTCGCAAGGGCGGCGGCTTCTACGGCTACCGGATCCATGCGGCGGTATGCACGAAGACCGACCTGCCGGTCGCGTGGGCAGTCGAGACCGCGAGGGACCACGAAACCCTGTCCGTTGCTCCTCTGCTCGACACCGCCCGGCGGCGCGGAGCGATTGCCGACACGGCGGCGCTTGACAAGGGCTACGACAACAACCGCGTCTACGCGGAGTGCGGCGAGCGCGACTGCCTCCCGCTGATCCCGTTGCGGAAGACGACCGCCGTCAAGAACGGGGAGCATCTGCCGCCGACCTGCTCGCACGGCGAGTGGAAGTTCGCCGGATCGGATCGCAGGCGGGGTGCCGCGAAGTGGCGATGCCCGACCGGCGAGTGCGCCCCGGCTTCGACGTGGCGGAAGGCCAGTCGTCTGCACCCGCTGGTCCCGCGAGAGACGAAGCGCTGGAAAGTCGCCTACCGAAAGCGCGCCGCAGTCGAGCGGGAGTTCGGACGGCTCAAGAACCAGTGGGGCTTGAAGCCCCTTCGCGTTCGCGGCCTTGAGCGCGTCCGGCTCCATGCCGACCTCACCGTCTTGACGAAGTTGGCCTGCGCCCTCTCCCGCATCAGGGCGCACCCGCCACCGCTCCGGGCGTGAAACTGCCGGGGGTGGCGCTGCCCGGCCGCCACACGATCCCGTTGAGGAGGTCGCAGGGCGACACTTCGACGGCGGCGGCGAGCTTGACCAGCGTGTCGATGCGCGGAAGCCGTTCGCCTCGCTCCAGGATTCCGATCTGGGTCCTGTGGAGCGAGGCGCGGAATCCGACCTCTTCCTGACTGAGGTCGGCCGCCCTGCGGCAGTAGCGGAGGTTTCGACCGAACTGCTGTCGGATCGTCACAGGCCGAGCCGGTCGAAGTGGACCGCTGCCGCGCTCGCCATGAGCGAGTCGCCGTCGCGGTCGAGCAGGCCGACCTCGCAGAGCTTCGATATCGCGCGCTCAACGGCCCGCTGGCCGATCTCGACGGCTATATCCGGGATCGCGACGGGGTCAGGGTGGGCGTCGAGAGCGACGCCGAGAACGGCTCGCTGAACCGCCGTCGCTGACGGGGTACGGTGGTCGCACATCAGGACTGAACCTCCTGGTGTCACGGCCCCGGGCAGTTAGCGCTGCGCCGGGGCCAATTTGCTTGGACCCGGCGAACCTAGATCGAGTCAGCGGGAGGGCGCAAGACTTTCGCTAGTCGTTTCGCGAGACCCTCCTAGGAGGGATTGGGGAAACCCCCGCGCACGTCTGGCGGCGGCGGACACGGCGCGGTGCGGCGTCCTCAGTCGGCCAAATAGCGCTGCTATTCGGCCTCCCTGCGTCCTTGCCCCGCTTGGTCCGGCGCTCGCCAGCCGCAACACGCGGGTTTCCCCAATCCCTCCGGGCGCTTGGCCTCCGGGGCGGGGCGGATACTCAAGCGGTGATCGTCGACTGCGCCGTTTACGAGGAAGGCCGTCGCCGCGACGGGCGGCTGACAGTCGACGAGGCGGGAAGGGCCTCGCGCGAGGAGGGCGCCTTCGTCTGGCTCGGCCTGCTCGAACCGACCGAGGAGGAGTTCGACTCGATCGCCCGCGAGTTCGACCTGCACGAGCTGGCGGTCGAGGACGCGATCAAGGCGCACCAGCGGCCCAAGATCGAGCGCTACGACGACACGCTCTTCGTCGTCCTCAAGACCGCCCGCTACGTCGACTCCGAGGAGGTGATCGAGATCGGCGAGCTGATGCTCTTCGTCCATCCGGGCTTCATCGTCACCGTGCGCCACGGCGAGGCGGAGCTGGGCGCGGTGAGGGCGAGGATCGAAGGGCGCCCGGACCTGCTCCGCCACGGCAGCGGCATGGCGCTGTACGCGATCCTCGACCATGTCGTCGACGGCTCCGAGGTCGCCGCCCAGGGCGTCGACACCGACATCCAGGAGGTCGAGCGCCAGGTCTTCTCCGAGCAGCGGGCCAACCCGGCGGAGCGGATCTACAAGCTGGAGCGGGAGGTGCTCGACTTCCACGCCGCCGTCTTCCCGCTCGAGCCGGCGGTCGACCTGATCGTCCG
>DASQDJ010000014.1:0-4131 GCA_035634215.1 Solirubrobacterales bacterium
GTTGCGCTTCGCCGGCCACGCGCGCGACTTGCGCTCGGCCGCGCGGTAGCGGCGGATCAGCTCCTCGCGCAGGTCCTCGGGCTGGATGACGGCGTCGACGACGAGCTCGGAGGCGAGGTGGAGGATGTCGATGTCCTCCGCGTACTCGCGTCGCAGCTCCTCGGTCTTGCGCGCCCGCTCCTCGTCGTCCTCGATCGCCTGCAGCTGGTTGTAGAAGACGGCGTTGACGGCGGCCTGCGGGCCCATCACCGCGATCGAGGCGCTCGGCAGCGCGATGCAGGCGTCGGGCTCGAAGGCCGGCCCCGCCATCGCGTAGAGCCCGGCGCCGTAAGCCTTGCGGACGATCACCGAGAGCTTCGGCACCGTCGCTTCGGAGACGGCGCTGATCATCTTGGCGCCGTGGCGGATGATCCCCTGCCGCTCGACCGCGGTGCCGATCATGAAGCCGGGCACGTCCGCGAGGAAGAGCAGCGGCACGTTGAAGGCGTTGCAGGTCTGGATGAAGCGGGCGGCCTTGTCGGCCGAGTCGACGAAGAGGACGCCCCCCTTCTGCTTCGGTTGGTTGGCGACGACGCCGATCGCCTGCCCGTCGAGCCGCCCGTAGCCGACGATCAGCTCCTTCGCCCAGCGCTTGTGGACCTCGAGGAACGAGCCAGCGTCGAGCAGCGCGTCGAGCACCTCGCGCATGTCGAAGGGCTGGTTCTCGTCGGCTGGGACGAGGTCGGCGATCGCGACGCTGGACGCGGGGGCGGCGGGCGGCACGACCGGCGGGTCCTCGCGCCAGTTGCCCGGCATGAACGAGAGGTAGCGCCCGGCGAGGTCGATCGCCTCCTCGTCGCTCTTGACGAGGAAGTGGCCGCAGCCCGAGACGCCGGTGTGCATCTTGGCGCCACCCATCTCCTCGAGCGTCACCTGCTCGCCGATCACCATCTCGGCCATCCGCGGCGACCCCAGGTACATCGAGGCGTTGCCCTCGCGCATGATCACGACGTCGCAGAAGGCCGGGATGTAGGCGCCGCCGGCGGCGCTCGGCCCGAACAGCAGGCAGACCTGGGGCACCTGGCCGGAGAGCCTCACCTGATTGTGGAAGATGCGGCCGGCGCCGCGGCGCCCGGGGAACATCTGCACCTGCTCGGTGATGCGGGCGCCGGCCGAGTCGACCAGGTAGACCATCGGAATCCGCAAAGCGAGCGCCCGCTCCTGGATGCGGAGGATCTTCTCGACCGTCTTCGGCCCCCAGGAGCCGGCCTTGACGGTCGGGTCGTTGGCCATCAGGGCGAGGCGGCGGCCGTCGATCGTCGCCAGGCCGGTGACGACGCCGTCGGCGCCCAGCCCCTCCTGGTCCCAGTTGGCAAGCAGCGCTTCCTCGGCGAAGGAGCCGTCATCAACCAGCCGCGCGACCCGCTCGCGCACCGGCAGCTTGCCCTGCTCGGCGGTCTTCTCGTGGTGGCGCTGGGGGCCGCCGCCGAGGGCGGCCTCGAGGGCGGGGCGGATGTCGGTCACGCGGGCAGCCTAATCGGGACTGGCCGCCGAGCCAGTCCACGCCGCGCGGGAGGCCCGGGGGCGCTTCAGCCCGAGGCGGCGCCGAGCCGCCGGCCCATCTCTTCGAGCAGGGCCTGCAGCCCGCTGAACGGCCGCACCATCACGGTCATCTCGGCAATGCGACCGTCCTCGCCGAAGCGCAGGATGTCGACGCCGTTCAGCTCCTTGTCGCCGACCCGCGCCTCGAAGACGAGCACGGCGGTGTCGCCGCTCTCGACCTGGTCGACGTACCGGAATCCCTCGAAGACCTCCGCGACGTTGGTGAGCAGGACGCCCAGCGCGTCGAGTCCTTCGTACGGCTCGTAGACCGCCGGGCTGTGGAAGACGACGTCGGGGGCGAACAGCTCCTCGCCCCGCGAGAAGTCCTTCGCTTCCGCCGCCTGCCTGAAGCCGTCGCTCTTCACCCGACCGAGACTACTCCCTACCCGCCGTTGGTTATGCACCCATAGGGTGCTCAACTTACGGCGGGTCGTTGCCCGCTCCACTCGACCGGGCCCGCCCGCAGCACGTGGGCGCCGAGCGGCCGGCCGAGCACCTCCTGCGCGGCGCGGGACGCCTCGATCAGGCGCGGCAGATCGACGCCCGTCTCGATCCCCATCTCGTGCAGCATCGAGACGACGTCCTCGGTCGAGACGTTGCCGGTCGCGCCGGGCGGCACCGGGCAGCCACCGAGCTCGCCGAAGCTCGACTCGAAGGAGTCGACCCCCTCCTCCAGCGCCGCCAGCACGTTGGCGAGCCCCTGCCCGCGCGTGTTGTGGAAGTGCGCGGTCAGCTCGACGCCGGTGAGACGCTCGCGCGCCGCGGCGAAGAACTCGTGGACTTGGCGCGGGTTCGCCATCCCGGTCGTGTCGCCGAAGGCGACCTCCTCGCAGCCGGCGGCGGCGAGCCGCTCGGCGAGCTGGAAGACGCGATCGGGCGACACCTCGCCCTCGTAGGGGCAGCCGAAGGAGACGGAGACGACGCCCTCGCAGCGCAGGCCACTCCCCCGCGCCGTCGCCAGGGTCCGCTCCAGCCCGGCCAGCGACTCCTCGACCGAGCGGTTGACGTTCTTGCGGTTGTGGGTCTCCGAGGCGGAGAGGAAGACGCTGATCTCGTCGAAACGGTCGCGCAGCTCGAGCGCCCGCTCGAGGCCGCGCTCGTTGGGGACGAGGACCGAGAAGGCGACTCCGTCGCGCCGCCGCACGCTCCGCAGCACGTCCTCGGCGTCGGAGAGCTGGGGAATGACGTCCGCGCGCACGAAGGAGGTCACCTCCATCCGCCGCAGCCCGGTCGCGGAGAGCAGGTCGACCAGGCGGACCTTGTCGGCGGTGGCGATCGTCTCCGGCTCGTTCTGGAAGCCGTCGCGCGGCCCGACCTCGCGAATTCGCACCCTGGCCGGCATCGCGCTCATGAGGCCAGCTTAGGAGGTGGCCTGGGCTAGCCGAGTTGGTCGACGTCGATGACGCGGCGCTCGTGGGTGCCGACGCCGATCGTGCGCTCGCCTTCGACCACCTCGACGTCGAAGCGGAGCTTGCGGCCCTCGACCACCTCGCGGAGGGCCGAGCGGACGCGGCAGGCGGCGCCCTCGGCGGCCGCGGCGACGTGCTTGACGCAGACTTCGAAGCCGACGCTGGCGCGTCCCGGCGGCAGGTTGGCGATGGCGAGCAGGGACGAGCAGCGCTCCATCATCGCGATCATCGCCGGCGTCGAGAGGACCTTGGTGCCGATCGTGCCGCCGACGTCGGTCAGCAGCGGCCCGCCGACGACGAACTCGTCGACGCGCTCGATCCCGGGCTCCAGCGTCGGCTCCGCCGGGCGTTCGTCCTCGCTCACGACTTCGCCGATCGAGGGCAGGTAGCGCTCGCGGTCTCCGTCGGCCATCAGACCATGCCGAGGCCGCCGCTGACGCCGAGCGTCTCGCCGGTCACGTAGGCCGCGTCGTCGGAGGCGAGGAAGGCAGCGGCGGCGGCGACCTCGTCGGGCTGCCCCAGCCGCTTCATCTGCGTCGCCCCTTTCATCGTCTCGATCACTTTCTCGCCGATCTCGCCGAACTCCTTGGCGCCCATCAGCAGCGGCGTCTCGATCGGCCCCGGGGCAATCGAGTTCGCGGTGATCCCGTAGCGCGCGTTCTCACGGGCGATCGCCTTCATGAAGGCGACGATGCCGCCCTTCGCCGCCGAGTAGACCGCCGACCCCTTCGAGCCGACCCGTCCGGCCTCGGAGGAGATGCTGACGATGCGCCCGTACCCAGCCTGCTGCATCGTCGGCAGCGCCGCGTGCGTGCAGTTGAGGACCCCGCCGAGGTTGACGGAGAGCACCCGCTGCCACTGCTCGGGACTGGTGTAGGTGAAGAATCCGAACTCGTCGAGGCCGGCGTTGTTGACGAGGACGTCGGGCGTTCCGACCGCCTCGACGGCGGCCTTGGCGGCGTCGGGGTCGGTGACGTCGAGCTCGACCGCATGGCCGCTGACCTCGCCGGCCACCCGCTCCGCGCCGGCGGTGTCGATGTCCCCGACCCAGACCTCGGCGCCCTCGGCGGCAAGCCGCGCGGCGATCGCGGCGCCGATGCCGCTCGCGCCGCCGGTGTCGTGGGCCTTGCGCCCCGCCCGC
>DASQDJ010000015.1:0-18513 GCA_035634215.1 Solirubrobacterales bacterium
GCTCGCCGCCTGGCTGGCGCCGGCCGCGGCGGGCGCCGCGACGCCGCAAGCGAAGCTGCTGCCGGGCGGTCGCGCGGTCCCGCCGCCCTCGGCCCCGCCGGCGGTCGAGGTGATGATCCGCGCCGCCAACCACATCCGCAACCGCCCCTACCGCTGGGGGGGCGGCCACCGCCGCTGGAACTCCAAGGGCTACGACTGCTCGGGCTCGGTCAGCTACGTCCTCCACGCCGCCGGCCTGCTCGACTACCCACTCGACTCGACCGGCTTCATGCGCTGGGGCGGCGGCGGGCCCGGCAGCTGGGTGCGGATCTACGCCAACCCCGGGCACGTCTACATGGTGATCGCCGGCCTCCGCTGGGACACCTCGATGACCGACGATGGCGACGCTCACGGCCCGGGCTGGAGCGAAGAGATGCGCTCGGGCGACGGCTTCCGCGTACGCCACCCGCTGGGCCTGCTGGCCGCCGGCTAGCCGTTCACCCCGCCTGGACAAGACCGCCGCCGCGAGCTTGTACGGCGGTACAAGGCATCTTCCGCGCTCTCCCATTAGGCTCTTTTTTTGGCTCTATAAAAGAGTTGACCGGAACCGATCGCGCCCGTCGACCGCGGCGCCGCCAGAGTGGGGAGACAAAGAAGCGATGACTCGTATTCGTCAGCAGAACGTGACCGCCGCGCAGTGGAGCTCCAACGGGGAGGCCTTGGGGACGCAGGATCTGACCCAGCCCGAGAACGACCCGTTCGGCGCCAACGTCTTCTCGATCGCCGAGCAGCGCGACCGGCTCCCCGCCGACGTCTTCGAGCGGCTGCAGACGACGCTCGAGGGCGGTGAGGCGCTCGACCCGACGCTCGCCGACGTGGTCGCCGGGGCGATGAAGGAATGGGCGCTGGAGAGGGGCGCGACGCACTTCACCCACTGGTTCCAGCCCCTGACCGGCTCGACCGCCGAGAAGCACGACTCCTTCTTCGAGCCCGCGGGCGAAGGCAGGTCGCTGGCCGGCTTCTCCGGCAAGGACCTGATCCAGGGCGAGCCGGACGCCTCCTCCTTCCCCACCGGCGGCGTCCGCGCCACCTTCGAGGCGCGCGGCTCCACCGCTTGGGACCCCACCTCCCCCGCCTTCATCCTCGAGAACCCGAACGGGGCCCTGCTCTGCATCCCGACCGCCTTCGCCTCGTGGACCGGCGAGGCCCTCGACGCCAAGATCCCGCTGCTGCGCTCGATGGACGCCCTCTCGCGCTCCGCGATCAAGGCGCTGCGGCTGCGCGGCGACGAGGAGAGCCAGCGCGTCTTCACGACGGTGGGCCCCGAGCAGGAGTACTTCCTGATCGACGAGCAGTACTACTTCGAGCGCCCCGACCTGATCTCGACCGGCCGCACCCTGTTCGGCGCCAAGCCGCCGAAAGGCCACGAGCTCGACGACCATTACTTCGGCACGATCCCCGAGCGGATCCTCGCCTGCATGCTCGAGGCCGAGCACGAGATGCGCAAGCTCGGCATCCCGGTCAAGACCCGCCACAACGAGGTCGCGCCCGCCCAGTACGAGATCGCGCCGATCTTCGAGAACTCGAACGTCGGCTCCGACCACCAGCAGCTGCTGATGAGCACGCTGGAAAACGTGGCGCGACGCTATGGCCTGGTCTGCCTGCTGCATGAGAAGCCGTTCGCCGGCGTCAACGGCTCGGGCAAGCACAACAACTGGTCGATGGGCACCGACACGGGCAGCAACCTGCTCGACCCCGGCGACACCCCGGCCGACAACCAGCACTTCCTCTTCTTCTGCGCGGCGGTGATCCAGGCCGTCAACAAGCACCAGGGGCTGCTGCGCGCCTCGGTCGCCAACATCGGCCAGGACCACCGGCTCGGCGCCAACGAGGCGCCGCCGGCGATCATCTCGATCTTCCTCGGGGCTGAGCTGTCGAAAGTCTTCGAGGCGATCTCGACCGGCGAGGGCGACCCCAACACGCCGGCCTCCTTCCTGGAGCTCGGCGCGACGGTGCTGCCGGCGCTGCCGATGCACGGCGGCGACCGCAACCGCACCTCGCCGTTCGCCTTCACCGGCAACAAATTCGAGTTCCGGGCGCTGGGGTCGAGCATGTCGCTCGCCTTCCCCAACACCGTGCTCAACACGATCGCCGCCGAGGCGATCGACGAGCTCGCCGACGAGCTGGAGGCGAGGACGAGCAAGGGCATGGACGTCGCCCAGGCCGTCATCGAGGTGGTCAAGGAGAGCTACCTCGCCAACAAGCAGGTGATCTTCGACGGCGACAACTACTCCGAGGAGTGGCACGCCGAGGCGGAGCGGCGCGGGCTGAAGAATCTGCGCACCACCCCGGATGCGCTGCCGGAAGTCGTCTCCGAGCAGACCGTCGCGGCCTTCGAGCGCTACGACGTGCTCTCCAAGCGCGAGCTGGAGTCGCGCTACGAGGTATGGGTGGAGCAGTACTTCATCCGCGCCAACATCGAGGCGGAGACCGCCTTTTCGATCGCCAAGACGATGATCCTGCCCGCCGCCCTGCGCTACCTGGCGCTGATCGACGAGTCGGGCGTCTCGGCGATCGAGGGCGAGGTCCGCGGCCTGGTCGACGAGCTGGTCGCCGCGCTCGGCGAACTGGAGGCTGCCAACGCCGACCCCGGCCTGGAGGGCATGGAGCTAGCGGTGCACGCCCGCGACAGTCAGCTCGAGGCGATGGCGAGGGTCCGCGAGGCAGCCGACCAGCTGGAGCGAGTCGTTCCGAACGACATGTGGCCCCTCCCCAAGTACGAGGAGATGCTCTTCATCAAGTAGGCGGCGCGCCCCGCGCCCTCAGGCGCGGGGCAGCACGCGCATCTTCAAGCCGCCCTTCGGCGAGAGGGTCGGCATCTGGCGCACGGTCATCGTGCGGCCGGGCAGCGCGTCGAGCTGGAGGCGCTGAAGCAGGAGCGTCGCGACGAGCTTCACCTCGGTCTGGCCGAAGCGCTTGCCGATGCAGATCCGCCGGCCGCCGCCGAAGGGCACATAGGCGCCGCGCGGCAGCGCCGCCTTGCGCTCGCGGGTGAAGCGCTCGGGGACGAACGCCTCGGGGTCCGGGAATACCTCCGGCAAGCGGTGGCTCGCCCAAGAGCAGTAATTGACGTAGGCGCCCCGGGGGACGGTGCAGCCGCCGAACTCGAACTCGCGCACGGCGCGGCGGGGGCCGATCCAGGCGGGCGGGTAGAGCCGCAGCACCTCGTCGAGCACCATGTCGAGGTAGGGCATCTCGCCTTCGAGCGCCTCGACCGTGGGCGGCTCGCCGCCGAGCACGCGGGCGGCCTCCTCGCGGAGGCGCTCGGCGACGTCCGGGTGGCGCGCCAGCTCGTGCATCATGAAGGTCAGGGTGGAGGTCGAGGTGTCGTGGCCGGCGAACATCAGGGTCATCACCTGGTCGCGCACCTCCTTGTCCGTGAACGACTCGCCGCCGTCGCCGCGCGCCGCCAGCAGCAGGCTGAGGATGTCGCGGCCGTCGGTGTCGCTCTCGGCGCGACGCCGCGCCATCTCCCCGTAGACGATCTCGTCGAGGATCTGGCGCGAGCGGGTCATCTTCCGCCACGGCGAGCCCGGCCCGCGCAGCAGCCGGTACTGGTAGTCGATTCCGTAGAAGCCCAGCGCCCGCTCGAAGTGCTCGGCCGCGGTGGCGCCCTTGCCGGCCTCGTCGGGGTCGAGGCCCAGCAGGGCCCGCATCGCGATCCGCATCGCCAGGTTGCGCATCCACTCGTAGACGTCGACGACCTCGCCGCGCGGCAACCCGGCCACCGCCGCCGTCGCCTCGGCGGTCATCGCGTCGACCATCGCCTCCAGCTGCCTGCGATGGAAGGCGGGCAACATGATCGCCCGGGCGCGGTCGTGGTAGCCGCCGTCGATCGTCAGCAGGCCGTCGCCGAGCAGCGGGATCAGGTCGCCGAAGCTCCCCTCGCGCCAGTGGAAGTTCTCGGGGTGGGCGACGGTGACGAAGTGGTTCGCCTCCGGGCCGAGCATGAAGACGACCCGGGAGTGCAGCAGTCGCATCGAGAAGATCGGGCCGAGCTCTTCGTAGGCGGAGAGGAGGAGCGGCAGCGGGTCATGGGCTACCTGGTGGGTGCGACGCAGGCTGAAGCTGCCGGGGCCAGGCGGGAACTTGCCGCGCCCCCGCAGCTCTGAGACGGTGTCTTCGGCGATCCGCCGGACCGGGTTGTCGGAGAGCTGACGCGGCTTCGTCGGGGCGCTGGCGGTCTCTGAGGTCACAGGGCTGATGCTAGTTGGCCAGCCGGCCAATCGCTGCGTGGCGCTTTCTCGTCGCCATGCGGAGAGAGAGCGCCACGCTCACCGGGTCGCGGCGAGCTGCCCGCAGGCCGCCTCGATGTCGCGGCCCCGCGTCAGCCGCACGGTGACGGGGAGACGATGCTCGGCGAGGACCGCCCGAAATCGCTCGATTCGCCGCGGCGAGGAGCCGTCGTAGGCGCCGGTCGGGTTGTAGGGGATCAGGTTGACCTTGTAGCCACCCGGATCGAGGAGGCTGGCGAGCTCGCGGGCGTGCTCGGGCAGGTCGTTGACGCCGTCGAGCATCACGTACTCGACGAAGACCTTGCGACGGCGGCGCGCCCGGTAGCGCTCGCAGGCGGCCAGCACATCGGCGATCGGGTAACGGTCGTTGATGGGCATCAGCCGCGAGCGCAGCTCGTCGTCGGGTGCGTGCAGCGAGAGCGCCAGGGCGATCGGCATCTCGCACTCGGCGAGGCGGTCGATGCCGGGCACCCAGCCGACCGTCGAGATCGCCGTGCGCCGGTGGGTGACGCCGAGGTCGGGGAGCCGCTCGCAGGCGGCGAGCACGGCGTCGACGTTCATCGTCGGCTCCCCCATCCCCATGAAGACGACGTGGTCGATCGCCTCGACGCGGCGGAAGTGGAGAGCCTGGTCGAGGATCTCGTCGGCGCTGAGGTTGCGGCCGAACTTCATCTGGCCGGTGGCGCAGAAGGTGCAGGTCAGGGGACAGCCCGACTGCGAGGAGAGGCAGACGGAGCGGCGCCCGTCGCGATAGCGCATCAGCACCGCCTCGAGGGGCCGCCCATCGGCGGTCTCGAAGAGCGCCTTGACGGTGCCGTCGTCCGACTTGGCCTCGGCGCGCACCGAGAGGGTCGAGAGCGGCAGCTCGGCAGCGAGCCGCTCGCGCAGCGGGGCCGGCAGGTTCGTCATCTCCTCGTAACCGCGGGCGCCGCGCGCCACCCACTCCCAGACTTGGGCGGGCCGGTAGGTCGGCTCGCCGGCGGCGGTGAGGATCTCGGTCAGCCGGGCGCGGTCCACCGACCGAGCGTAGCGGGAGCCGCCGGAATTGAAGACCCTATGGGTGCATGACTCCCGGCGAGTCTGGTCAGGGAGCCGGCGGCTGGCGCTCGGCGGCGCTCGGCGGGGGCTGTTCCTGTCCCTCGCGGTCCGGGAGCGGCGGCGGCATCTGGTCGCCGGGCGCGGGCGGCAGCTCTTGCCCCGGCAGCGCCTCGGCCTCCTGGCGCCAGAGGTCGTTGAGCGAGACCTGCATGTAGGCCCACACGGCGGGCGTCAGCAGGAGGTAGAGAAGGATCGCGATCCAGCCGTTGAGAGGCTCCTGGCCGGCGATGCGGGAGGCGCCCTGAATCCGCTTGGCGCCGCGCCAGTAGCTGACCAGGGCGGGGATGACGATGAGCCCGCCCGGGAAGAGGGCCAGAACCGAGGTGGTCGGGCTCTGGCCGAGGTCATGGCCTTTCGCCCGTCCGTAGTCCCGCAGCTCGCGGTTGACCCGGTACCACCAGACGAGGTGGTAGACGCCGAGCGTCACGATCGGCAGGAGGGCCGCCGCCCAGGGACTGCGGATCTTCACCTCGTCCTGCGTGCCACGGATGTTCATCTCGTAGGCCATGTGCCCTCCGTTCTGGCTGACCGGTCTAGGAGGGATTGGCGAAAGTCCCTGCGCCGCTCTGCGCGCGGGATCGCTGAGGCGACGAAATTGCGGATACCTCGCGCTCGGGGGAGGCTTACCCCACCGCTGCCGAGGGGTTCAGCTTCCGCCGTTCTGGTCGCGTAGACCTGCCGCGTGGAAGTAGACGTGGCGCTTGGGGTACTCGTCTACGACCGAGAAGACCACACGGAGCGCGGGGGCGATCCCAGTCTTCTGGGTCACCAGCAACTGCGAGTGGGTGCCCTCGCTCAAGGTCGCGTGTCCGGGGACTTCCAACCCCGCGAGGATGCGATTGATGGTGAATTGGAGGTCTTCGCAGATTTCATCGCGCACCCGCGCGTTCGGGGCGAGCACCGCCATATCTGCCACGAAGGCGTGATCCTCCTGAAAGGAGAATGGCGGGGGGCCACTTGGTTCCGGGAGGTCCGGGTCCTGTGCATTCATTGACGGCCTTTCTCGTGTCGCTGCGATCGGGGATGCGACACGGATCGGAATTGGCAGTTCGACTACTCCATGGGGTGCATCTGTATACGAAGCCGCGGACGGCTCCATGGGCTTAACGACGACAGACCCCCCGATCCCCATCGGGAGGTCTGCGCCATCAAGCGTCGAACGAACCGACTATGAACGCACGGCGGCATCCTTAAATGGGGGTCGGACGGAACTTTTGATGGGGGTCAGCGGATGTGCTACACGCGCTGTTTGACAGCCCCGCCGTCCGCTACCATCGCTGAAGGAGCTTCATAAAAAAATACCCATTTGCAGGGTATTCCCTTCCCAGGAGAGCCCCGATGCCGGCCGATTCGTTGACGAAACTCAGAGAGTTGATCGTCTATCTCGCCCAGAGATCGACCGATGATCCGCGCTTTGGGCGGGTCAAGTTGGCCAAGCTCTTGTTCTTCTCGGACTTCGGCGCTTACGCCGAGTTCGGCGACCCCATCACGGGCGCCACCTATCGCAAGAAACCCCACGGGCCTCTTGCTGACGAGGAGCTATTGGCGCTGCGCGACCTCAAGGACTCTGGCTCGGTCAATGTCGAAGAGGTCGGGGTCTACATGTACACGCAGAAGCGAATAGTCGCTCAGCGCGACGCCGACATTTCATGGATGACCTCTGACCAGCGTGCGCTTGTGGACGAGGTTTTGAAGCGCCACTGGGAAGACGACGCCACCGACGTCTCCAACCTCTCTCACACGTTCCCGGGATGGGGTTTGACCGATATGAACGAGGTCATCCCCTACCACACCGTTTTCATCTCGCGCGAAGGCCCAACCCAGTCCGACATCGACTGGGCAGAGGACATCGTGCGCGAGCGTTCGCTTGTGTAGCTGTGGCCTGAAAGCAGCCTCAGCTTTCTACCTATTTTTCGCTTTCTAGAGCGGTTTGCCGTCCGATCCGGACGGTAGATTCTGCCTCAGAAACGCGAAAAAGCGACCCCCGCGAAGTTGGCGCTTCCGGGGGCCAGACCAAACGAGAGGTACCTCGCTTGGCGTCACCCAACGTAGCAGGGCAAGGGGCGTCTGCCCGCCTTGCCGAACTGCTGGATTCCCCCGAGATCGGAAGGCTGATCTCGGACCTCGAAGCGACCCGCTGGACGGGTCGGCCGGGGTATCCGATTCGGACGATGGTCGGCCTCTGCTTGGTCAAGTCGCTCTACGCGCTGCCAACCTGGACGAAGACGGTCGCCCTGGTGGCCGAGCACTGGAAGCTGCAACGGGTCCTCGGCTGCGAGGGAGACCCGCCGAGCAAGTGGGCGGCGTATCGGTTCGGCGCGAAGCTGCGGGAGAACGGCGACAAGCTGGAGCGCTGCATCGACGCGGTGGTCGAAGGCTTGAAGGCCAAGCTCCCGACCTACGGCACCGACCTCGCAATCGACGCGAGCGACATGCCCGCCTACGCGAACGGTCAGCGCTACGTCTCCAAGAACAGCGAGGTCGAACGCAACTGGCACACCGACCCCGACGCCTCCTGGGGGCACCGCTCGGCGGTCAGCACCCGACGCGGCGGCGGGTTCTTCGGATACCGCCTCCACATGGCGACCTGCACCGCCACCGACCTCCCCGTCGCATGGTCGGTCGAGACTGCGAAGGCCAACGAAGTCCGCTTTGTGGACTCGCTGCTCGACACGGCACGACGGCGGGGAGGGATGGTGGCGACGGCGGCGCTCGACAAGGGCTATGACAACAACCGGGTCTATGACGCCTGCGCCGAGCGCGACTGCCTGCCGTTGATCCCATTGCGGCAGACGCCCGACGTGAAGCGCGGTGACCATCGCCCGCCGGAATGCGAGCACGGCGTCTGGGTCTTCGCCGGGTCCGACCGCAGGCGAGGCGCGAGCAAGTGGCGCTGCCCCACTGGCGAGTGCAAGCCCGCCTCAACGTGGATCGCAGCGAGTCGCCTGCACCCGTTGATCCCGCGCGAGACGAAGCGCTGGAAGGCTGGCTACCGCAAACGGGCCGCAGTCGAGCGGGAGTTCGGACGGCTCAAGAACCACTGGGGATTGAAGCCCCTTCGCGTTCGCGGCCTTGAGCGCGTCCGGCTCCACGCCGATCTGACGGTTCTCACCAAGCTTGCTTGCGCCCTTTCCGGGGTGAGGGCGCACTCGCCCCCGCTCAGGTCGTGAACCCGCCGGGGCGATGCTCTCCCGGTCGCCACACGATCCCGTCGAGGCGATCGCAAGGCGACACGTCGAGCGCCCCGGCCAGCTTGACCAGGGTGTCGATCCGGGGTAACCGGTCGCCCCTCTCCAGGCTGCCGACCTGGGTCCGGTGCAGCGAGGCCCGCCAGGCGACCTCTTCCTGACTGAGATCGACTCGTCGGCGGCAGTAGCGGAGATTGCTGCCGAACTGCTCGCGGATGGTCACAGCCCGAGCCGGTCGAAGTGGACCGCTGCTGCGCTCGCGGTGACGGACTCGCCGTCTCGGTCGAGCAGGCCGACCTCGCAGAGCTTGGTCACGGCGCGCGATACAGCGTCTCTGTCGCCGATCTCGCGCGTCAGGTCGTCGGTGGTCAGGGACTCGGGATGGTCGGCCAGCGCAACGCTTAGAACGGCTCGCTGAACGGCCCGGTCGCTCGCAGCGCGCGAGCTATCGTGGTCTTGCACGGGGAGGTCACTCTCCTCTGCCACGGCCGGGGGCGTTTGCGCGCCGCCCGGCCACTTTTTCTATGGACCGGGCGAACCTAGGAGGGATTACCGGTGCAGATCAAGGCTTTCACCAATCGAATCGCCAATCCCTCCTAGCCGACCCTAGCCCACGCCTCGGGCGGCGTTCAACATCCCAGCCGCGACCCGCTACCCGGCGTGACTAAGCTCGCCGGAGGCGATTCGAATCGAAGGAGGGCTTGATGGCCGCTGAGAGCAAGGCGACGACGGTGTGGGAGGGCGACCTCACCCACGGGCGCGGAACGACGAAGGCGGCAAGCGGCGCGCTGCCGGAGGTGGAGGTGACCTGGCCGGCGCGGACCGAGCGCACGCCGGGAACGACCAGCCCCGAGGAGCTGCTCGCCAGCGCCCACACGTCGTGCTTCTGCATGGCGATGTCGCACGAGCTCGCCCAGGCGGGCAACGCGCCCGAGCGCTTGGAGGCGACCGCGACCGTGGCCTTCGTCCCTGGCGAGGGCGTCAAGTCCTCGCACATCGTCGTCAGGGGCCGCGTGCCGGGCATCGACCGAGCGGCGTTCGAGGAGGCGGCACGCGGGGCGAGCGAGAACTGCCCGATCTCCCAGGCGCTGAAGGGTAACGTCGAGATCTCGGTCGAGGCCGAGCTGGAGAGCTGAGACGATGGACGAGCGGGACGGCGTCGAGGCGCTCCGCGAGGCGATCGACCGCTACAACGACGCCTGGAACGCCCACGACGTCGAGGCGATCGTCGCCATGCACGCGCCCGACATGGTCTTCGCCAACCACACCGCCGGCGAGTCGGCCAGCGGCGGGGAGGTGCGCGCCCACATCGCCGCGATCTTCGAGAGCTGGCCCGACATCCGCTTCGAGACCCGACGCCTCTACGTGCGCGACGGGCTGGTCGTCCAGGAGTGGACCGCGACGGCGACCCACGTCAACACGATGCGCCGCGGCGACCTCGAGGCGCCGCCGAGCGGCAATGAGGTTCGCTGGGACGGCATCGACTCGATTCCCTTCGAGGACGGCCTGGTCAAGCGCAAGGACGTCTACTCGGACTCCGTCTCGATCCTGCGCCAGGTCGGCCTGCTCGACTGAGGAGCGCCGGCGAGCTAGGCCGCGGACCGGCGCTCGTAGCCGGCGCACCTGGCCACGGGGAGACGCGGGTATCGCGGGAAGCGCTCGTCGGCTCGGGAGCGCAGACAGAGGGAGAAGGTGGAGCCGCGCGTGTTGCGGACGAGCTTCTGGTGGCGGCAGCTGTCGCAGAGGCCCGCCTCCGGCGACGGTCGGTCGCTCACTTCACCGCGGACCGCTCGGCGCGTCGCTTGGCCGCCTCCAGCAATCGCCGCGTCGCGACGACGTGGAGTCGCGAGCCGATCACCAGCGCTCGGTAGGCGCGGCCGTGAAGGCCCGGAAACTCGGCGCGCGTCTCGGCGCGCAACCGCGTCCGCTCGCCGTCGGGATCGAGCCGGAAGGTAAGCGCGTAGCGGGAGAAGCGGTGCCTGCCGACCAGCGCCAGCTCGCGAGCCGGAGCAGCGACCTCGACGTGGAAGCCGGGGATGGTCGAGCCGACGGCCAGCGGCCGCGGCCCGGACGCCTCGAAGTCGGCGCAGCCCAACAGGCGAGCGCCGGTCCCGGCTCGTCGCGACGCCATCGAGGCGTCCGTCGTCCGCAGCACCGCGTCCCAGGTCAGCCGCGGCGAGGCGTCCACCTCGACTTCGTGCTCATCTACGTAGGGAAGGCTCTCGCTGCTCGCCATCTCGCGATCCTACGGCGGCGCGTCCGGTAAGGCGGCTGGGACCAGGACTGCGGCGGTCAGCGCGCCGAGCGCAAGGGCGGACGAGGCGATTGCCGCAAAGAGGATGGCCTCGCCCATGCCGCCATTCTGGCCGCTAGCCTCGACAGGATGGACGGAACGGCGGCCCTCTTCGACGCGGACGCCGCCGCGTACACGGGGACGGTGGAGGTGCTCGGCGTCATCTTCAGCGCCGAGGACGACGGCTACGCGGTGCTCGAGGTTCAGGACGCCGACTCGGGCGAGGGCTTCGCGCTGATCGGCCCCGTCGCCCATCTGGGAGCCGGCGACCGGGCGGAAGTGAGCGGCGACTGGGAGACGCACTCCAAGTACGGGCGCCAGCTGAAGGCGCGCGGCGCCCTGCCGCTCGACCCGGCCGACCGCAAGGGCCGCATCGCCTATCTGACGACGCTGCGCCACATCGGCCCGACCAGAGCGGAGCGTCTGGTCGACGAGCACGGCGAGGCCGTCCTCGGCGCGATCGCCGCCGACCCGGTCGGTGTGTTCTCGTCGCTGCGGGGGGTGAGCGCCAACCAGGCGGCCGCCGCCGCCGAATCCTGGCACGCCTCGCGCGCGGTTCGCGACCTGCACGTCCAGCTCGCGCCCCACGGCCTCGCCCATCTGGCCGCGCCGATCCACCGCCGCTTCGGCGACCGCTCGATGGCCATCCTCCACGAGGACCCCTACCGGCTGACCGAGGTCGAGGGGGTCGGCTTCGCCCGCGCCGACCGCATCGCGCTGGCCGCCGACGTCCCGCCAGAGTCGCCGCGCCGCGCCCAGGCGGCAGCGGTCTTCGCGATCGCCGAAGCGGAGGCGCAGGGCCATTCCTTTCTGCCGCTCGCCGAGCTCGTCCGCCGCACCGCGACGCTGATCGGCCTCCCTCCCGACCCCGACGTGCTCGCCGAGTCGCCGGGCCTGCTGCTCGACGAAGGTCGCGCCTACCGGAGCCAGACCCACGCCACCGAGCTGGGCGTCGCCGAAACGCTGCGGTCGCGCGCTGCCGCGCCGCCGCACCTCGACCACGTGCCCGCCGATTCGCCGCCACCCGACAGCGCCGGAGACGGCGAGCTGACCGACGAGCAGTGGGCGGCGGTGCGCGGTGCCTTCGCCTCGCGGATCTCCGTCCTGACCGGCGGCCCGGGGGTCGGCAAGACCGCCTGCACGAGGGCGATCGTCGCCGAGGCGGAGCGGGCAGAAGCGAGGATCGCGCTCTGCGCGCCGACCGGTCGCGCCGCCCGCCGGCTGGCAGAAGCGACCGGCCACGAGGCACAGACGATCCATCGGATGCTCGAGTGGATCCCCGGCGGCGAGCCGACCTTCAAGCCCGGGCACCCCGTGCCGGTCGACCTGGCGATCGTCGACGAGTCCTCGATGCTCAACCTGCGCACGATGGAGGTGCTGCTCGGGGGGCTGGCCGAGACGACCCACGTCGTCTTCGTCGGCGACGCCGACCAGCTGCCGCCGATCGGCGCCGGCAAACCGCTCGAGGACCTGGTTGCCTCCGGCGTGGCGCCGGTCGTGCGGCTCGAGCAGATCTTCCGCCAGGCGGCCCGCTCAATGATCACCACGGCGGCCCACGCGGTGAACCGCGGCCGGGCGCCGCGCCTGGAGCCCGAGGGCGACCAGGTCCGCGACTTCTTCCTGATCGACCGCCCGAGCCCGGAGCGGGCGCTCGAGACGGTGGTCGAGGTCGTCGCCGAGCGGGCGCCGCAGGGCTTCGGCGTCGATCCCATCCGCGAGGTGCAGGTCCTGGCGCCGATGTACCGGGGGCCGATCGGGATCGACGCGCTCAACGAGCGGCTGCAGGCGCGGCTCAACGCCGGCGGCGAGCCGGCCCTGAGCGAGCGCTTCCGGCTCGGCGACCGCCTGATCCAGACCCGCAACTCGCACGAGCTGGGACTGATGAACGGCTCGATCGTCTTCCTGCGGGAGGACGACCCCGAGGAGGAAGCGATCGTCGTCGACACCGACGAGGGCGGTTCGCTGGTCATCCCCTACGGCGAGACCGCGAGCCTGCGCCTCGCCTACGCGATCTCCGTCCACAAGGCGCAGGGCTGCGAGGTCCCTGTGGTGGTCGCCGTCTGCCACCGCTCCCACGCCCGGATGCTCACCCGGCCCCTCCTCTACACCGCGATCACCCGAGCGCGCCGCAGCTGCGTCCTGGTCGGCGACCCGGGCGCGGTCGAGATGGCGGTACGCCGCGACGACGGCGGCAACCGCTTCTCGGCGCTGGCCGAGCGGCTGCGCGGCTGAGCTAGCCGCCCTTCCGCGCGACGCGAAAGCGGAATACGGCGGCGGTGGGATCGACGTTGCCGCCGGCGTCCATGGCGACGACACGCAACACGTGCCGCCCGAGACGGAAGCGCCGCACGAGGCGGGCCCCACAGGGTCGGAACGGAGCTCGGTCGACGCGGCAGAGAAAGCTGACGCCCGCCTCGTCCGAGCGGAAGCGGAAGACGACGCGCGCCGTCCGTCCCCGCGCTGGGACAACCTTGGCGGGGCGCTTCGCGATCAAGGTGTTCGGCGCCAAAACGTCGGGGGGCGGTGGAAGCGGCGGGAGTGGACCGGGGGGCGGGGCCGGAGGCGTGCCGCCAACCGGCGGCTCGTTCGGCGGTGGCGCTGGCGGCTCGGGCGGCTGCGGCGGCGGGGCGTTTCCACTGCTGCCGGGGCACTCGGCTTCGAAATCGGCGCCGGTCGCGACGGCGATCGCCTGGCAGGCGTCGGCGATCCCTTCGGTGCGGGTGCGCCGCGCCGGGTCGGCCACCGGAATCGGCGAGGCGCCGTCGAGGACCGCCTCGATCGCCTCCAGCGCGGTGAGGCCCGGCGCCGCCGCGCGCACCAGCGCCACGACGCCGGAGACGTGCGGGGTCGCCATCGACGTGCCCTGGAAGCGGATGTAGTTGCCGGCATTCGCGAGATCCGATTCGGCGCCCGAGGCGATCGCGTTCACGTAGGTCTCGTCGCGGCAGATCACCCGCATGTCGTCGACATGGGCGCCGTCGCGCTGGTCGGATTCGTCGGAGAGGATGCCGAAGATCGGATGGACGTCGGGCTCGCCGTCGAGGTCGGAGATCGAAGCCTCCTCGCCCGAGAACGTGCTCGGGTAACCGGGGGACGCGCCATCGAAGAAGGCGAAGTCGCCGAAGTCTTCGTCCGCCGCCCCCGCCGCCAGCAGGTCGAAGAACTCCTCCGTTTCGTACATCGCCCGGAAGTGGAGACGGCAGCCGCGCTCGCCCGTCAGGTCGACCGGGTTGTCGGTGAGGAGTTCGGAAACCGCGAATTCGTTCGGGTCGACCGCCGCCCCATAGGCGCCCCCGGGGCTGTCCGTTGCCGACTGCGCGCCGCTCGCCGCTTTGGAGCTGACGACCCCCCACGGAACGCCACCGTTGGCCACACGGCTGCCCCACACCGCCGCGGGATTCGTCTCGAAGCCGTCGCTGAACAACGGCGCGCCGTAATCGACCTTGGCGCTGAGGGTGCTGGTCCCGGGCGCCATGATGTCGACCGTTTTGGCGCCGTAGTTGGAAAAGCCGGCGAGAGCGCCGCTCTGGTTGAGCGCCGCGACGCAGATCAGGTTCGGGTTGGGAAGCGCGCAGGGCGTGTGCCGTTCGGCGTCGTTGTCGGCCCCTTCGTTTCCGGCCGCGGCGACGACCACGGCGTCTTCGGCGGCGGCGACGCTCACCGCGTCGGACATCGCTTTGTCGCCGAAGCCTTCATCCGCCGGACCGCCGAGGCTGAGGTTGATCACGTCGGCCCCGTTTTCCGCGGCGTAGGCGATCCCGTCGGCGATGTCGGCGGTCGAGCCGCCGCCGTCGCCGTCGAGGACGCGGACGGCCATGATCTCGGCGCCCGGGGCGACCCCGGCGATGCCCTGGCCGTTGTCCGCCACGGCGGCCGCGGTGCCGGCGACGTGGGTGCCGTGGAATTCGTAGTCGTCCGGGTCGCCGTCGTCATCGACGAAGTCGTAGCCGTGCACGTCGTCCGCCTTGCCGTTCAGGTCCTCGTCGACGCCGTCGAGGCCGAGGTCCTCCAGGGAATTGGTCCAGAGATTCGGGCCGAGATCCGGATGGGTCAGGTCGACGCCGGTGTCGACGACCGCGATCACCTGGCCGGCCCCCTCGGCCTCTTCCCAGGCCTCGAGGGCGCTGACGCCGGGGTCGGGGAGCGCCGGGTCGGAGAGCCCCCAGAGCTGCCCGAAGAAGCTGTCGTTCGGCGCTTCGACCGCGGTTGCCTGGTAGCGGTAGTTGGGCTGGGCGTAGGCGACGTCGGCCTGACGCTCGAGGCGGCGCACCGCCGAGGCGACCGGCCCGTCGACCTCGACCAGCTCCAACCGCGGCACGATCAGCCTCTCCGCGAGCTCCGCGCTAGCGCCGCGGCGGGCCTCGCGTCGCTCCGCCCCCGAGACGCCGGGCTCGAAGCGGACGATCGCCTCGCCGGGAACGACCGGCCCTCGCGCCGGCCGCACCTGGCCCCCCGCCAGAGGCGCGGCCGCGGCGAGCGGGCCCGCCAGGAACAGGCAGCCGGCGACAAGCCCAGCCGTCAGCCCAGGTCCGATCCAGAGGTGCCGGCGTCGACGTCGCGCCTTCATGTTCTCCAAGGTATCCGTCGGTATCCGTGTAACACGCGACCTGGACGATCGTCACGGCGCACTCGCCTGACGGCTCGCCCTGCTACGGTCCCCAACGTTAGGTCGGATCGATTCCGGCAAAAGTCGTGTCTAGCGCTCGCGTCGTTGCCTCACCGCATGTGCCGCGTTCGCAGCACATGAAGTTGGAGGCAAGTACATGCCCACTGGAACGGTGAAGTGGTTCAGCGACGACAAGGGCTACGGGTTCATCACGCCCGACGACGGCTCGAAGGACGTGTTCGTGCATCACAGCGCGATCATGGGTGAGGGCTTCAAGTCCCTGACCGAGGGCTCGAAGGTGAGCTACGAGTCAGAGGAAGGCCCCAAGGGCCCGGCCGCCGCTCAGGTCCAGCAGACCTCGTAGTCGCGCACCGCTCTTAAGCAGTGCCGAGGCCCGCTCCGGCGGGCCTCTTCTTTGCCCGCCCCCCTACCCTGGCCCCCCTGATGGCAACTCGAGACGATCTCCGAAACATCGCGATCATCGCCCACGTCGACCACGGGAAGACGACCCTGGTCGACGCGATGCTGTGGCAGAGCGGCGCCTTCCGCCAGGGCCAGGACGTCGCCGAGCGGGTGATGGACTCGATGGACCTCGAGCGCGAGAAGGGGATCACGATCCTCGCCAAGAACACCGCTGTCCGCCACGGCGACGTCAAGCTCAACATCGTCGACACGCCCGGCCACGCTGACTTCGGCGGGGAGGTCGAGCGCGGGCTGACCATGGTCGACGGCGTGCTGCTCCTGGTCGACGCCTCGGAGGGGCCGCTCCCGCAGACCCGCTTCGTGCTGCGCAAGGCGCTCGAGGCCCGAGTGCCGACGATCCTCGTCGTCAACAAGGTCGACCGGCCGGACGCGAGGATAAGCGAGGTGGTCGACGAGGTCTACGAGCTGTTCATGGACCTCGGCGCCGACGACGAGCAGATCGACTTCCCGATCGTCTACACCAACGCCAAGGCCGGTTGGGCATCGCTGGAGGAGGGGGTCGAGGGCACCGACCTCTCCCCCCTGCTCGAGCTGATGCTGGAGAAGATCCCGGCGCCCGAGCACGACCCCGAGCACCCCTTCCAGGCCCACGTCACCAATCTCGACGCAGACCCCTACGTCGGCCGTCTGGCCCTCTGCCGGGTGCGCAACGGCACCGTCCGCGCCGGCCAGCCAATCGCCTGGTGCCGCCGCGACGGGACGGTCGAGCGAGCCACCGTCAGCGAGCTGTACGTGACCGAGGCGCTCGACCGGGTCGCCGCCCAGGAGGCCGGGCCCGGCGAGATCATCGCCGTCGCCGGCCTCGAAGAGATCACGATCGGGGAGACGCTCGCCGATCCGGCCGACCCGCGAGCGCTGCCGGTGATCGCGGTCGACGAGCCCTCGCTCTCGATGGTCGTCGGGATCAACACCTCGCCGCTGGCGGGGACCGAGGGCAGCAAGCTGACGGCGCGCCAGATCCGCGCCCGGCTCGACGCCGAGCTGGTCGGCAACGTCTCGATCCGCGTCCGCGACACCGAACGGCCCGACGCCTGGGAGGTGCAGGGGCGCGGCGAGCTGCAGCTTGTCGTCCTGCTCGAGATGATGCGGCGCGAGGGCTTCGAGCTGACCGCCGGCCAGCCGCGCGTGATCACCCGCGAGATCGACGGCAGGGTCCACGAGCCGGTTGAGCGGCTGACCGTCGACGTGCCCGAGGAGCAGGTCGGCGCGGTCACGCAGCTGCTGGCGGGGCGCAAGGGCCGGCTCGAGCAAATGGTCAACCACGCCACCGGCTGGGTACGCATGGACTACCTGGTCCCGGCCCGTGGCCTGATCGGGCTGAGAACCGAGTTCCTCACCGAGACGCGCGGCGCCGGCCTCATGCACCACGTCTTCGACCGCTGGGAGCCCTGGGCAGGCGAGCTGCGCACCCGCGCGACTGGGTCGCTGGTAGCCGACCGACGTGGCAGCAGCGCCAGCTACGCGCTGCTGGGCCTGCAGGAGCGCGGCACGCTCTTCGTCGGGCCGGGCGAGGCGGTCTACGAGGGGATGATCGTCGGCGAGAACGCCCGCGCCGACGACCTCGACGTCAACGCGGTCAGGGAGAAGCAGCAGACCAACATGCGCGCCGCATCCGCCGACGTTCTCGTCCGCCTCTCGCCGCCGAAACGGCTCTCCCTGGAAGCGGCCCTGGAGTTCCTGCGCGACGACGAGTGCGTCGAAGTGACGCCCGAGTCGGTGCGCCTGCGCAAAGTCGAGCTCGACAAGGTCAGGCGGCTGAAGGCGGCGCGGCAGAATCCGGCCGCGGCTCCTCGCTGACCGCGCCGCGCAGCTCGAAGTACATGATCGCCACGGCGAGCGAGGCGAGCGGCGCGGTCAAGGCGCTTGCGATGACGCTGGCGAGGTAGGCGACCCCGGCACCGTCGGCGATCGCGAAGCCGACCGCGCCCACGGCGATCGCGACGGCGGTCGCGATCACGAAGGTCACGAAGAGGACGAGGAAGACCGACCAGCCGACGCCCTTGACGAGGCCGCGGCTGCGGCCGAAGGCCTCGATCGCCCCGACCCGCTCGACGACGATCGCCGGCGGTCCAAGCGACCAGATCGTCAGCAGGATCAGGCCCGGCACCACCAGGAGGATGAAGCCGACCGCGACGCCGATCGTGTAGAGGATCGTGAAGACGACCAGGGATCCGATCGCGGGCGCCGCGGCCGAGAAGAGGTCGCCGACGGTTGAGTCGCGGCGGCCGTCGCGGACGTCCTGCACGAGCTTGACGACGACGCCGGTGTAGAGCGCGTGGCCGGCGAGGCTCAACGGGATCGCCAGGAGGGCCAAGCCGTCGCTGTCCGCCTCGCCGAGGAGCAGCGAGACCAGTTCTACCACGGCGAAGACGACGAGCGCGCTGCCCAGCAGCGGCCCGAGGTTGTCTCGGTAGACCGAGAAGGTCTGGCTGATGACACGACCCGGCTCGAGTCGCTTGGCGGGCGTTCCGGCGGCCTCCATCGGAGGTGATCCTACGCGCGCCCTCCGGACGAACAGATTGCCGACGGGCCGAAACCGGACGCATAGCGTCGGTTTTCGGCCCGTCGGCG
>DASQDJ010000016.1:0-6376 GCA_035634215.1 Solirubrobacterales bacterium
AACCGCGAGCTTCAGCGGGCCGCGTGCGAGGGCGACGCTCACGCCTCCCCCCTCCTCGACTCCTCCTCGAGCTGGGCGAGATGGACGCGCTCGAGGTAGAGGGCGAAGCCGGCCGCCGGCAGGTCGACGCCGAAGCGGCGCAGCAGATCGTCGTAGCGCCCGCCGCCGCCCAGCACGTGGCCCAGCGCCGGGTCGTAGACCTCGAGGATCGCGCCGCTGTAGTAGCCGAGGTCGCGCAGCAGGCCGAGGTCGATCTGCACCCGGCGCGCGACGCCGCGCGCTTCCAGCGCCTCGTAGGTCTCGCCGATCCGCGTCGTGGCGCGCTCGACGGCGCCGCCGCCGAGGGCGCGGGCGCGCTCGAGCACCTCGCGGCCGCCGCGCATCTGCGAGAGCGCCAGGCAGGTCGCCGCCTCCTCGGGCCCGATGCCGTCGACCTCGGCCAGCGCCTGCTCCAGGCCGACGAGGTCGTGGGCGGCCAGCCGGCGCAGGACCGTTTCGCGTGTCTCCTCGTCCTCGACGCCGACGTCGGTGAGCAGCTGGCGGTAGAGGTCGGCGTCGCCGAGCCCGATGACGGCGCGGTCGAGGCCGGCCGCGTCGAGAGCCGCCGCCAGCACCTCGATCACCTCGACGGTCCCGTGGGGGGCCGCGGCGCCGATCAGCTCTATCCCCGCCTGTCCGAACTCGCGCATCTGGCCACGCTGCGGCCGCACCGCACGGTAGGCGTTGGCGATGTAGCAGAGGCGCAGCGGTGGCTCGGCGCTCGCGTAGCGGCTGGCGACCAGCCGCGCGATCGGCACCGTCATGTCGGTGCGCAGCGCCAGCAGGTCGCCGCCCTCGTCGAAGAAGCGATAGGCGGCCGCGGCGGCGCGCCCTTCGCCGCGCGTCAGCACCTCGTCGTACTCGATCGCCGGCGTCGCCACCTGACCGTAGCCGCGCTCCTCGAAGACCTCGAGCAGGGCGAGCTGGAGCCTGCGCAGCTCGCGCATCTCCTCGGGCAGGATGTCCCTGGTGCCGGGTGGGATCGGATGGATCACGGTCCGCCTGACCTTACGGAAGAGGCGGGCGAAGTTCCTCTACGCGGGGACCCCTGACGAGACGCGTTCAATGCGCGCGCCGAGGCCGCGCAGGCGCTTATCGATCGACTCGTAGCCGCGGTCGATCTGGCGGATGTTGCCGATCTCCGAGACGCCATCGGCGGCGAGCGCCGCGATGAGCATCGCCATACCGGCGCGGATGTCGGGGCTCTCGACGCGTTCGCCGTGAAGACGGCTCGGACCGCTGACGATCGCCCGGTGGGGATCGCAGAGCGTGATCCGAGCGCCCATCGCGACGAGCTTGTCGACGAAGAAGAGGCGGTTCTCGAACATCTTCTCGAAGATCAGGATCTCGCCGTCGGCCTGCGTGGCGAGGGCCAGCGCGATCGAGGTCAGATCGGCCGGGAAGGCGGGCCAGGGGCCGTCCTCGATCTTGGGGATCGCGTCGCCGACGTCCGCTTTGATCTCGAGGCGCTGCTCGGGCGGCACCAGGATGTCGGGCCCTTCGATCTCCGATTCCAGGCCGAGCCGGCGGAACTGGCGCCGCACCATCATCAGGTCGCCGGCGTCCACGTCGCGGATCCGCAGCTCGCCCCCGGTCGCCGCGGCGAGCGCCATGAAGCTGCCCACCTCGATGTGGTCGGGGGAGATGGTGTGCTCGGCGCCGCCGAGCCGGTCGCGCCCGTGAACGGTCATCACGTTGGAGCCGATCCCCTCGACCTCGGCCCCCATCCTGCTCAACAGGCGAGCCAGGTCCTGGACGTGCGGCTCGCAGGCGGCGTTGCCGATCGTCGTCGGGCCGGGCGTCAGCGCCGCGGCCATAAGGGCGTTCTCGGTGCCCATCACCGAGGGCTCGTCCATGAAGATCTGACAGGCGCGAAGCCCGCCCGACGGCGCGGTCAGCTCGATCCAGCGCTCGCCCGCTACCCGGGCGCCGAGGTCGGCGAAGGCATCCAGGTGGGCGTCGAGACGGCGTCGGCCGATGAAGTCGCCGCCGGGCGGCGGCATCCGCGCCTCGCCGAAGCGGGCAAGCAGCGGGCCGGCGAGCAGGAAGGAGGCGCGGATCTTTTCGGAGAGCTCCTCGTCGACCGCGACGTCGGAGATCCCGTTGGCCCGGAGGCGCACGCTGTTGTCGCCGACCCAGGCGGCCTCCACGCCCAACCGCTCGAGCAGGGCGATCTGCGCCTCGGTGTCGCGGATGCGGGGCACCCGGTGCAGCAGCAGCTCCTCCTCGGTCAGAAGGCAGGCGGCGAGGATGGGCAGGGCGGCGTTCTTGTTGCCGGCGGCGACGACCTCCCCTGAGAGGGGCGCGCCGCCCTCGATAACGAATTTCTCCATCGGTGCGGCTAGGGTAACGGCCGCGATGGGACGGAGCGCGAAGATCGCGATCGGGCTGGTGGTCGTCCTGGCTGTCCTGCTCGGCCTCAACGCGCTCGTCACCGGCGCCGAAACGAAGTCGGCCGAGGTGACGCGGCCCGACGGGCGGATCCTGGGCCTGCGCGGCGGCGAGCTGCAGGTCGTCGACCGCGGCCCGCGCGAAGCGTCGCCGATCGTCCTCGTCCACTGCTTCACCTGCGCGATCGACTGGTGGGACCGGATGATCCCGCGTCTCGAAGGCGAGCACCGGGTCGTCGCGGTCGACCTGCTCGGCCATGGCGGCTCGGAGAAGCCCAAGTCGGGCTACTCGATCGAGAGCCAGGCGGCGCTGGTGGCAGAGGCGCTCGGTCGGCTCGGAGTCCGCGACGCGACGGTCGCTGGCCACTCGCTCGGCGGCCCGGTGGCGGTGGCGCTCGCCGAGCGCTCGCCGCGGCTCGTCGACCGGCTGGTGATAGTCGACACGGTCCCCGACCGCGACTTCGGCGACGTCGGCTTCGTCGGCGAGCTGCCGTTCCAGCCGGTGGTCGGCGAGGCGCTGTGGCGGGTCAAGCCCGAGTTCTCGATCCGCGACGGGCTCGAGATCGCCTTCGCGCCCGGCTTCGAGGTCCCCGACGAGTTCGTCGAGGGCGTCAGGAGGATGACCTACAGCGCCTACTCCGGCTCTCACGAAGCCTTCGAGGACTACACGGACGAGAGATCGATGCCAGAGCGGGTCGCCGCGCTCGGCCTGCCGGCGCTCGCGAGCATGGGCGCTGAGGAGCAGATCGCCGACGACCCGCGCGCCGCCTTGGCCGCCTACCGGAAGGCCTCGCCGCGCACCAAGACGCTGCTGATCCCCGGGGCGGGCCACTCGCCGAACGTCGAGCGGCCGATCGAGACCGCGGCGATCGTGCTCCGTTTCGCGGCGAAAGCGGCGCGGGGCGGTCGCCGGCCCGAGCGAAGAGCAGGCAGAATGCAAGAACCGATGCAGAAACGGAATGCCGTCCGGAAGCGCCCGTAGATTCGAACTCATGTTCGATTCGAGAAAAGAGATCGGCGATCGCGTGGTGGACGCGATCGACCTGGCGATCGACTTCGCCACGCTCGGCGAGTACGGGCTCGAGGAGGTCGACCGCCGGCCGCTCGCCTGTGAGGCGCGCCGCCGCGGCGCCCGGACGCGGAGCACGGGTGCCTGGAACGCCGCGATCGCCCGCTTCGCGACGCAGTCGTAGGCACGCCGCCGCCGTCCTGGCGCTGCTGGGTGTCGCGGCCGTCGCGATCGGCACCGCGCTGAGCTGGCATTTCTCCTCACGGGTGATCGTCCCCGATCACTCGCCGTGGGCCACCGACGTCGAGATCGTCGGAGTCGCCGAGAGCCGCATCGAGCTGGAGCGCGCCGAGGCCACCGAGCAACCCGGCGTCTACGGCCTCACCTGGGAAGGCGGCCATGCGATCCTCGGCCCGATCGTCGCGACGTCGGACGAGACGGTGACGCGGCGCATCTCGGCAGTTCGCGGCTACCTGACGACCGACACCGACGCCGGCATCGACGGCCAGGTGTACGTGGGGGATCCGGGTCAATCCCTCGGCCTCCCCTACCGTGAGGTCGTCGTCGACGGCGAGCTCGGCCCGCTGCCGGCCTGGCTCGTCCCCGGTCGCGAGCGGACCTGGGCGATCGTCGTCCACGGCCACAACGGCAGCCGTCAGGACGGGCTGGAGGTCACCCCCGCCCTGCACCGCCTCGGCCTGCCCGCGCTGCTCGTCTCCTACCGCAACGACCCGGGCGTCGACCCCAGTCCCGACGGCTACCACCACCTCGGGCTCACCGAGTGGCGGGACGTCGACGCCGCGGCGCGCTGGGCGCTGCGGCACGGCGCGCGGCGCCTCGTACTGGTCGGGATCTCGATGGGCGGCGCGATCGTCGGACGCTTCATGGCCGATTCGCCCCGCGCCGACCGGGTCACCGCCCTCGTCCTCGACGCGCCGGTGGTCGACTGGTCCGAGACGCTCGAGTTCAACTCAGCGGAGATGGGCCTGCCGGAGATCGTCTCGCTGCCGCTGCGCTGGGCGATCGACGCCCGTGCCGACGTCGACTGGAACGCGCTCGACTACGAGAGCCACCCCGAGGACTTCGAGCTGCCGATCCTCCTCTTCCATGGAGCAGACGACGGGCTGGTGCCGGTGCAGTCCAGTCAGGAGGTGGCGCGTGCTTGGCGCCGACGAGTCACCTACGTCGAAGTCCCCGACGCCGATCACGTTCAGGCGTGGAACGTCGACTCGAGCCTGTACGAGCGGCGACTGACGCGATTCCTGCTCGCCACCCTTCCGGGGCTTCGGAGCGGACCGGGCCGGGCGGCTATGGCCGAGGACACCGGGAGATGAGCCGGCGCGGCAAGATCGCCCTCGGCATGGTGGTCACCCTGCTCGTGGCCCTTGCCCTGAACGCGCTGGCCACGAGCTCGGAGACGGAGTCGGCCGAGGCGACCGTCCCCGGGGCGCGGATCCTCGACCTGCCAGGCGGCGAGATCCAGGTCCTCGACCGCGGTCGCGAAAAGTCCCCGGCGGTCGTCCTCGTCCACGGCTTCACCTGCTCGATCGGCTGGTGGGACGCGATGATCCCGCGGCTGGAAAAGCGCCACCGGGTCGTCGCCTTCGACCTGCTCGGGCACGGCGGCTCCGAGAAGCCCGAGGACGGCTACTCGATGGACGAGCAGGCGGATCTGCTGACGGCGGCGCTCGAGCGCCTCGAGGTCAGGCGGGCTACGGTCGTAGGGCATTCGCTGGGCGCCGTGGTGGCGACGGCGATGGCCGAAGCCGAGCCCGGCCTCGTGGGACAGCTGGTCGTCCTCGATCAGGCTCCCGACAGCGACGGCTACGGCGCCGACCTGCCGCTGGCCGCGGGGCTCACCTTCCAACCGGTGATCGGGGAGGCGCTATGGCGGCTCGCGCCAGACGCCTCGATCCAGGACGGCTTGTCGGTCGGCTTCGCCCCCGGCTACGACGTGCCGGACGACTTCGTCAGCGACTTTCGGCGCCTCACCTACACCGCCTACGACGAGTCGGCGGAGGGCGAGACCGAGTACACCGAGGAGGAGCCGCTCGACTCGCGCCTGCGACGGACCGGCAAGCCCGTGCTCGCCGTCTTCGGCGCCGAGGAGCAGATCTACGACCCCCGCGCGTCCCTGGCCGCCTACCGTGCGATCGCAGGCGCCGAGACCGCCCTGGTGCCGGGCGCGGGGCACTCGCCCAACGTCGAGCGGCCGGCGCTCACCGCCCGGCTCGTCAGCGAGTTCGCCGGGCGGCAGCGGATCGGATCCGGCCCGAGCCGCGGGGATTCCGGCGCGCAGGGAACTAAAAAGGGCCGCCCCGAAGGGCGGCCCAAGTAAAGAACCGGCGGCGACCTACTCTCCCAGGAGGTTGCCCTCCAAGTACCATCGGCGCTGAGAGGCTTAACTGCTCTGTTCGGAATGGGAAGAGGTGTTTCCCTCTCGCCATGCGCCACCGGAGATTTCGCGAGACCGCGCCCCGGTGGAGCTTGAAAACCGCACAAGGCCAAGATGGGGCAATTAAAATCCGTCAAGCCCTCGACCCATTAGTACCGGTCGGCTGAGCGTGTCACCACGCTTGCACCGCCGGCCTATCAACCTGGTGGTCTACCAGGGGTCTTACTCCCTCGAAGGGATGGGAGAGCTCATCTCGAGGACGGCTTCCCGCTTAGATGCCTTCAGCGGTTATCCGTTCCGTGCGTAGCTAACCTGCGGTGCCCTTGGCAGGACAACAGATACACCAGAGGCACGTTCATCCCGGTCCTCTCGTACTAGGGATGACTCCTCTCAACTCTCCAACGCCCACAGCAGATAGGGACCGAACTGTCTCACGACGTTCTGAACCCAGCTCGCGTACCGCTTTAATGGGCGAACAGCCCAACCCTTGGGACCTACTCCAGCCCCAGGATGCGACGAGCCGACATCGAGGTGCCAAACCGG
>DASQDJ010000017.1:0-5171 GCA_035634215.1 Solirubrobacterales bacterium
CGAGCTCGGCCGCCGCGAGGTCACCAGCCTCTTCCTCGAGGGCGGCCGCACGCTTGCCGCCGCCTTCGTGGCCGCCGGCCAGGTCGACGAGGCGCGCGTCTTCGTCGCCCCCGTCCTGCTGGCTGGCGGCAGCCGCCTCGATCCGGTCGACCCCGACGCCGACGACACTCTCGTCGTGACCCGCTTCCGGGAGTGGTGATGTTCACCGGGCTCGTCCAGGACGTCGGCACGGTCGAATCGCTGGAGCGCGGCGCCGATGGCGCCCGCTTGCGGATCTCGACCGATCTGGCGCCCGAGGTGCGTAGCGGCGACTCAGTCGCCGTCAACGGCGTCTGCCTGACCGCGACGGCTGTCGACGGGGGGCGCTTCGAGACCGAGGCGATGAACCAGACGCTGGCGGTCACCGCCCTGGCCGGATTGGAGGCGGGCGCGCGCGTCAACCTGGAGCTGGCGATGCGGGCCTCCGACCGGCTCGGCGGACACATCGTCCAGGGGCACGTCGACGGCGTCGGCGAGGTCGTCTCGCTCGTCGACGACGGCTTCGCCAAGCGCCTGCGGATCGCGCTCCCGCCCGAGCTCTCCCGCTACGTCATCGACAAGGGCTCGATCGCCCTCGACGGCGTCAGCCTCACGGTCGCGGGCCTCGGTGAGGACTGGGTGGAGGCCTCTCTGATCCCCGAGACGCTGGAGCGGACGACCCTGGGCGAGGCGACGCCGGGTCGCAAGATCAACGTCGAGTGCGACGTGGTCGCCAAGTACGTGGAGCGGATCATGGGACCATTGGCCGGAAAGGAGCGCGAGTGAGCGCGATGGCAGAGGTGTCGAAGCAACAGCAGGACGGGCGGGCGACGGGCGACAGCCCCTTCGCGACGATCGAGGAGGCGATCGAGGAGATCCGTCGCGGCCGCATGGTCGTCGTCTGCGACGGCGAGGACCGCGAGAACGAGGGCGACTTGGTGATGGCCGCCCAGTTCGCGACCCCCGAGGCGATCAACTTCATGGCCAAGGAGGCGCGCGGCCTGATTTGCCTCGCCCTCACCGCCGAGCGCTGCGAGCAGCTCGGCCTCAACCTGATGGCCGCCAAGAACGAGGCGCCCCTGCAGACCGCCTTCACGGTGACGATCGAGGCCGCGGGCGGGGTCAGCACGGGCATCTCGGCCCACGACCGCGCCCACACGATCCAGGTGGCGATCGACCCCGGCTCGGGCCCACGCGACATCGTCGTGCCCGGCCACATGTTCCCGCTGCGCGCCAAAGACGGCGGCGTGCTCGAGCGCACCGGCCACACCGAGGCGAGCGTCGACCTCGCCCGCCTCGCCGGCCTGATCCCGGCCGGGGTCATCTGCGAGGTGATGAACGACGACGGCACGATGGCCCGCGTCCCCGACCTGATCCCCTACTGCGAGAAGCACGACCTGAAGATGGTCACGGTCGCCGACTTGATCGCCTACCGGCGGCGCACCGAGAAGCTGGTCGAGCGGGTCGTCGCGACGGCGTTGCCGACCGCCTTCGGCGACTTCAGCGCGGTCGGCTACCGCTCGCTGGTCGACGAGAAACACCACGTGGCGATGGTCAAGGGCGAGGTCGACGGGGCCGAGGACGTGCTGGTCCGCGTCCACAGCGAGTGCCTGACCGGCGACGTCTTCCACAGCATGCGCTGCGACTGCGGCGAGCAGCTCGAGGCTGCGCTGGCGATGATCGAGCGCGAGGGCCGCGGCGTCCTGCTCTACCTCTCGCAGGAGGGGCGCGGGATCGGCCTGCTCAACAAGCTGCGCGCCTACAAGCTGCAGGAGGAGGGGGCGGACACGGTCGAGGCCAACCTGAAGCTCGGCCTGCCGGCCGACCTGCGCGACTACGGGATCGGCGCCCAGATCCTCGGCGACCTCGGCCTGACCAGCATCCGCATCCTCACCAACAACCCGAAAAAGATCGTCGGTCTGGAGGGCTATGGCCTCTCGGTCACCGAGCAGGTGCCGATCGAGGCGCCGCCCAACACCCACAACGAGCGCTACCTGCAGGCCAAGCGGGACAAGATGGGCCACATCCTCCACCACCAAGGGCTGGCGCTCGACGAGGAGATGATCCACGACGAGGAAGAACGCGACGCTAGGGACGGCAGGGACGCCGATGGCTGAGGCCGGGGCGTTCCTGGAGGAGTTCTCCGACGAGGAGAAGGAGGTGCTCGCGCCGCTGCGCTTCGCCGTGGTCGTCGGGCGCTTCTACGACGACCTCGCGAGCCGCCTGCGGCGCGGCGCCGACCAGGGCTTCGAGCTGGCCGGGGTCGCTGGCTCCAGCGTCTCGCACGCCTCCGTCCCGGGCGCCTACGAGCTGCCCTACGCGGCGAAGCTGCACGCGACGAGCGGTGGATACGCCGGCGTCGCCTGCCTCGGCGTCGTGATCCGTGGCGAGACCGACCACTACGACTTCGTCTGTGCCGAGGCCGCGCGCGGCATCCAGGACGTGCAGCTCGAGACGGGCGTGCCCTGCGCCTTCGGGGTGATCACCTGCGACACGATGGAGCAGGCGTTGGCCCGCGCCGGAGGGGACAAGCGCGATCAGGGGCGAAACGCGGCGCTGACGGTGGCGCGGATGGCTCTGCTGAAACGCGAGGTCAATCCCTACCGCTGGCAGGTCGGAGGCGGGGGCAGCCTGTAGCGGGCGGCCCGAGCCCGCGGCCATTGCACCTGTACCATCCACGACCCGATGGCCAAGGTATGCCACAGCTGCGGCAAGGGACCGGCGTTCGGCCACTCCCGCAGCCATTCGATGGTCGCCACCAAGCGGCGCTTCGACCCCAACCTGCAGAAGGTCCGGATCGTCGAGCGCGGCCGCAAGCTGCGCACCTACGTCTGCACGCGCTGCTTGAAGGCCAACAAGGTGACGAAGGCGGCTTGAGCCGCCCGTAGGGTTGTCGGCGACCTCCAGGGCGCCGGATAGATTTCGCCCGATGCCCGATCCCTCGATCGCGCGCTTCCGGCGCGTCGTGACGTCCGCCTACGCTTACCTGGACGAGCGCCGCCAGGAGGTCAACGACCTCAACGTCTTCCCGGTCGCCGACGGCGACACCGGCGACAACATGGCGATGACGATGCGCGCCGTGATGGAGGAGCTCGACCGCCTCGACGGCCGCGACGTAGACGAGGTTGGCCGCACCGAGCTGGTCCAGGCGCTCGCCCGCGCCGCGCTGCTGGGGGCGCGCGGCAACTCCGGGGTCATCCTCAGCCAGATCGTCCGCGGCGCCGCCGAGGAGCTGGCCAGCCGGCCCGGCGAGCTGATCGATCCCGTCCTCGTCGCCTCCGCCTTCGCGAGGGCGGCGGATGCCGCCTACGACTCCGTCCGCGAGCCGGCTGAGGGCACGATGCTCACTGTCTTCCGCGAGATGGCCCACTCGATCGCCCGCCAGCTCGCCCACATCGACGCCGAGAAGCAGCGGCTCGACCGCGGCGTCAGCGACAGGCGCCAAGACGAAGTCCTCGCCGAGGTGCTCGAGCAGGCGATCGCCGACGGCCAGCGCGCCGTCGAGCGCACCCCCGAGCAGCTCGCGGCGCTGCGCGAGTCGGGGGTGGTCGACGCCGGCGGCTACGGCCTCGTGCTGATCCTTGCCGGAGTCGTCGCCGGCCTGCGCGACGGCGACGGCGACGCACCACGGGTGACGCACCACGAGCCGCCGCGGGTAAGCCGGCCCCACCATGAGGACAGCCGCTACCGCTTCTGCACCAACTTCATCGTCTCCGGCAAGGGATTGCGCTCGCGCGACTTCCTGCCGCGGCTCGAGGGGCTCGGCGACTCGGTGCTGGTCGTCGGCGACGAGGCGACGCTGAAGGTCCACGTCCACACCGACGAGCCCGAGGCGGCGGTAGCGCTGTTCGAGGGGGCCGGAGAGGTGACCAACCTCGACGTCGCCGACATGCGAGAGCAGGTCGCGGCGCGGCGGGCGCGGCTGGAGAGCGGCCGCACGGGGGTTGTGGCGGTGGCCGCCGGCGAGGGGCTGGCGCGGCTCTTCGCGGAGCTCGGCGCCCACGTGGTCGACGGGGGCGAGACGCTCAATCCCTCGACCTACGAGCTGCTCGCCGGCATCCACGAGGTCGAGGCGGAGGAGGTCTTGGTCCTGCCCAGCTCCTCGAACGTGATCATGGCCGCCGAGCGAGCCTGCGAGCTCTCCGAGAAGCCGGCTCGCGTGGTGCCGGCGACGGCCCAGCAGGCGAGCCTGCTGGCGCTGGTCGAGATGGACCGGGACGCCGGGCTCGACGAGAACGCCGAGCGCCTGGGGGCCGCGCTGGAGGGGATCGCCTGCGGCGGCGTCGCCCCCGCCGCCCGCGACGACGCGCAGGGCCGCTTCCGCACGGGGGATGCGGTCGGCTTCGCGAACGACGAGATCGTCGCCTGGGGGGGAGCCGGGTCGACCCTCGCCGCGACGGTGGGGCGACTCGCCGAGGGCGCCGAGATCGTCACGGTCCTGGCCGGCGCCGACGCGCCGATCCCGCTCGACGACATCGACGCGCACGTTCCCGACGGTGTCGAGGTCGAGGCGCACGAGGGCGGCCAGCCGAGCTGGTGGTGGCTGCTCGCGGCCCAGTAGTGCGCTCCTTCGGCGGCGCCGCCGAGCTCGACAGGGCGCGGCTCCTGGAGGCGCCGGTTCACTGGCCCCGCCCGAGTGTCCTAGAGGCGTCGCTGAAGGCGCTCAAGGGCGTAGGTCCCAGCTTGGCCGAAGCTGCCGCCGAGGCCGGAATCTCGACCGTCGGCGACCTGCTCTACCGCGTCCCCCATAAGCACCGCGACCTGACGGTCGTTCCTGTGGCGGAGCTGGAACCGGGCAAGCAGGCGACGATCCGAGTCGAGGTCCTCGCCGATCCAGGGAGACCGTTCCGCCGCCGCGGCCTCTCGATCCTCACCGTCAAAGTCGGTGACGAGTCGGGCTCTATACGCGCCGCGTGGTTTAACCAACCCTGGGTGGCGAAGAAGCTTCCGAAAGGCACGCTAATCCTCCTCACCGGCTCCCGCGACACACGCGGCTTCCGGGTCTCGGAATACGAGGTCTTGCCGCCCGCGGGTCCTGTCGCCGCAGGGGACCCACCGCCCCCTCCGGTAGCTAAAGCTTCCTCAGGGGCGGTCCCCCCTGAGACGACACCCGCGGAGGCCGTGCGCCGCCTTGCTCCGGTGCATCCTGCGAC
>DASQDJ010000018.1:0-15274 GCA_035634215.1 Solirubrobacterales bacterium
ACATTTGCGCGAGGCCGCCAGGCGAGCGACCGCGGAGGCGCCGCTCGCCTGGCTGCGGATGGAGCCCGCCGGCGAATGGACCGACGTGCGGCTCTCGACCTGGCCGGACGGCGAGAGCCGCCTGCTCGCCCGGGCCGGCTACCACGGCTCGCCGGTCGAGCCGATGTCCGACGGCTTCTAACGGGTCGTTAGAAAACGGTCGGGACGACGAAGCCACCGAAAGCGGCGAGAACCCCGGCCAGGGTCGCGACCAGCGATGTCTGGAGCCGGTCGAAGCGGTCGTTGATCCTCGCGTCCTGCCTCTCGAAGCGTTCGGTCATCCGAACTTCCTGCTTTTCGAAGCGCTCCTGAATGCGGGCGTCCTGCTTTTCGAAGCGCTCGTCCATGTGCCGGCGCAACGAATCCACCTTGGTCTCGATGTGGTCCACCTGATCGGCGAGCCGGTCGAGACGATCGTCGCTCCAGTTCACTCTCGAAGCCTCCATGCCAGAGACGCTAGCGGACGAAACGTTACAGGTGGCGCACAAAAGTGTGACGGACGAATAGCTGAGGTCCAGGCCGGTAGTCTTTCATCGCGGTGAGCCGGGAAGCCTGGTCGGCAACGCTCGTCGTCGACCCCGAAAGGCGCCCATGGCCATCGCAGTAGCCACCTTCCTGATCGCTTTGGCGATCATCGCCAGCGAGAAGCTGCACCGCACCAACGTCGCCCTGCTGGGCGCCGCGATCGTCGTGCTGTTCGTCGGCGACTTCTCGCAGGAGAAGGCGATCGAGTCCGTGGACTTCAACACGATCGGGCTCCTGGCCGGGATGATGATCCTCGTCTACCTGACCCAGCAGACCGGGGTCTACGACTACATGGCCATCCGCGCCGGCCAGCTCTCCGGCGGCCGCTCCTTCGCGGTGACGATGAGCCTCGCCGGGATCACCGCGCTGCTCTCCGCCTTCCTCGACAACCTGACGACGATCCTGCTGATCGCGCCGATCACCTTCCTGCTCGCCGACGCGCTCGACATCGAGGCGGTCCCGCTGCTGATCATCCAGGTGATCGCCTCCAACATCGGCGGCACGGCGACGCTGATCGGCGACCCGCCGAACATCATCATCGCGGGCGCGACCGGGCTCAGCTTCAACGCCTTCATCGTCAATTTGGCGCCGATCGTCATCGTCACGTTCGCGGTCGTCATCCCGCTTCTCTATTTCGTCTTCAGGCGCCGCCTTCGCGTCGAGGAGAAGGACCGGACCGCGGTGCTCGGTCTGAACGCGGCCGCCTCGATCCGCGACGCGGAGGAGTTGCGCCGCACCGGCACCGTTCTGGTGCTGACCGTCCTCGCCTTCTTCGCCCACCAGGCGCTCCACATCGAGCCGGCCACGGTCGCCCTGAGCGGCGCCGCGGTCGGCCTCCTCGTAACCCGGATCGAGATCGAGAAAGCGCTGTCGAACATCGAGTGGACGACCCTCTTCTTCTTCGTCGCACTCTTCGTGATGGTCGGCGCGCTCGAGGAGACGGGGGCGATCGGCCACGTCGCCGACGCCGTCAAGGACGCGACCGGCGGCGACCGCACCGCCGAGCTGATCGGGATCCTTTGGGTCGCCGCCGCCGGCTCGGCGGTAGTCGACAACATCCCCTTCACCACGGCGATGATCCCGGTCGTCAAGGAGCTGCAGACGAGTGCCGGCGCCTCCGGCGACGACGCCTACTGGTGGGCGCTTGCCCTCGGCGCCTGCTTCGGCGGCAACGCGACGATGATCGCGGCGGCGGCCAACGTGGCCGCGGCGGGGCTGGCGGAGCGCGCCGGGACGCCGATCGGCTTCATGACCTTCCTCCGCATCGGCTTGCCGGTTACCTTCATCTCAATCGTCCTCGCGACGGGGTACGTCGCGCTCCGCTACATCGCCCTTTGAGGAGAGTCATGCCCGATTCGATAGTCAACGAAGCGCTGAGAGAGATCGAGCCGCTGGACGCCGACGAGCTGGTCGGCCCCGCGGCCCGCCGCGTGGTCGACGCCGGCCTGCCAGCGCTGCCTGCGGTCGAGACGACCGGCCGCTTCGCCGGCATCTTCGGCGAGCGCGAGTTCATGGCGGCGCTCTTCCCGGGGTACGTGCGGGAGCTCGCCTCGGCGGCGATGGTCTCGCGCACCGTCGACGAGACCATCGAACGACGCAGCCACTGCAGCGAGGAACCGATCCGCCGCTACCTGACGACCGACCACGTCCTGGTCGAGGACGACTACTCCGACACCCAGCTCGCCGAGATCTTCCTCCACCACCGCGTCCTGATCGTCCCGATCGCGACGCGCGGTCGCGTTCACGCCGTCGTCACCCGTCACGACTTCTTCTGCGGCCTGGTGGGACGCTTCGGGACGATCGCCGAGGACTTAGAGACTGAGCGCTAGCCGCGCCCGATCAAACCGCGCTCGGCGAGGATCTCGGCCACCTGGACCGCGTTGGTGGCGGCGCCCTTGCGCAGGTTGTCGCCGACGATCCAGAGGTTGAGCGTGCGCTCGCGGCCCGGGTCACGACGGACGCGGCCGACCAGGACCTCGTCGCGGCCGGCCGCGTCGATCGCAAGCGGGTAGCGGCCGGCCGCGGGGTCGTCGATCACCCGGATGCCGGGCGCGGCGGCGAGCAGCTCGCGGCAGTCGTCGGGCGAGAGCTCTTCCTTGGTCTCCACGTTCACCGACTCGGAGTGGCCGGAGAAGACGGGCACCCGCGCGCAGGTGGCGGAAATCGCCACCTCGTCGTCGAGGCCGAGGATCTTGCGCGTCTCGGCCATCACCTTGCGCTCCTCGGTCGTGTAGTCGTCGCCGTCCTCGAAGGTCTCGACCTGGGGCAGCACGTTGAAGGCGATCCGGTGCGGGTAGACCGATGCCGGCGGATTCTCGTCGCCGTCGAGCACCTGCTTGGACTGCTCGCGCAGCTCCTCGATCGCCCGCTGGCCGGTGCCGGAGACGGCCTGGTAGGTGGAGACGACGAGCCGCTCGAGGCCTACGGCGCGGTGGATCGGCGCCAGCGCCATCATCATCACCATCGTCGTGCAGTTCGGGTTGGCGACGATCCCCTTGTGCGCGGCGGCCGCATCGTCGTTGACCTGGGCGACGACCAGGGGCACGTCGTCGTGCATGCGCCAGTAGCTGGTGTTGTCGACGACCACGGCGCCGGCCTCGACCAGCTTCGGCGCCCACTCGGCGCTGACCGAGCCGCCGGCCGAGGAGAGGACGACGTCGAGGTCGCCGATCGTGTCGTCGCGCAGGGCCCGGACCTCCAGCTGGCGGTCCTCCCACTCGAGCGTGCGGCCGGCCGAGCGCTCGGAGGCGAACGGGACCACCTCAGCAGCGGGGAATTCACGTTCGGCGAGGACCCCGAGGATCGTCGAGCCGACCGCCCCGGTCGCTCCCAGCACGCCGACCCTGTAGCCGTTGTCAGCCATCGCAGTCGAGTATGACGCGACCGCTCAGCCGCTGACCGTGGGGCGGTGCTCGGCGCCCATCGGGTCCTCGCGCCGCACCGCCTCCTCGCCCAGCTCGAAGGCCTCGTGCAGGGCGCGAACGGCGTCGGCGACGCGGTCGGCCGAGATGACGCACGAAATCTTGATCGGCGAGGTGGAGATCATCTCGATGTTGATCCCCTCGCGACCGAGCACCTCGAAGACCTTGGCGGCGACGCCGGGGTGCGAGCGCATGCCGGCGCCGACTATCGAAACCTTGCCGATCCGCTCGTCGGTGCGGACCCCCTGGCTGAGCCCGAGCCCGCTGACGGTGTCGGTCGCGGCGCCGAGGTCGGCGCGATCGACGGTGAACGAGAGGTCGGCGAGATGCTCGTCGCCGATCGGCTCGTTCTGGATGATCACGTCGACGTTGATCCCGGCGCCGGCCAGCGCCGTGAAGATGCTGCCGGCGACGCCCGGCTCGTCTTTGATGCCGGTAAGCGTCACCCGTGCCTCGCCGTCCGAGTGGGTGACCGCCGTGACGAATGGTTGCTCCATGGTCTCCTGCTCGCTCTCCGCTTCGCTGACGACGAGGGTACCTGGACCGTCCTCGAAGCTGCTGCGCGTGTGGATCCGCACGCCGTTGTTTCGCGCGTACTCGACCGAGCGCAACTGCAGGACCTTGGCGCCGGAGGCCGACATCTCCAACATCTCCTCGTAGGAGACGATCGGCAGCTTGCGAGCGTCGGAGACGATCCGCGGATCGGCGCTGAAGACCCCGGCGACGTCGGTGTAGATCTCGCAGACGCGGGCGTCGAGGGCGGCGGCCAGCGCCACAGCCGTCGTGTCGGAGCCGCCGCGGCCGAGCGTGGTGACGTCGCGGCTCTCGGTCGAGACGCCCTGGAATCCGGCGACCAGCACGATCTGGTCCTGGTCGAGCGCCTGCCGGATGCGGTCGGCGCGCACGTCGATGATCTTCGCCTTCGTGTGCGAGGAGTCCGTGACGATCCCCGCCTGCGAGCCGGTCAGCGAGATCGCGTCGTGCCCGAGATCGTGGATCGCCATCGCGCAGAGCGCGCATGAGATCCGCTCGCCGGTCGAGAGCAACATGTCCATCTCACGCGAATCCGGCCGCTCGGAGATCTCGAACGCCTGCGCGACCAGCTCGTCGGTCGTCTTGCCGCGGGCGGAGAGGACCGCGACCGCGGAGCTGCCCGCCTCGCGCGCCGCGACGATCCGCCGCGCCGCCCGTTTGATCTCCTCGGCGCCGGCGACCGAGGTGCCGCCGAACTTCATCACGACGATGTCTGGCTTCGCCTCGCCCATGGGACCAGCGAGGATAGCCCGACCCTGCCCTTCCGACCCCTTTAGTCGCGCCGCTCCTGCCAGGCAGCGTGGATCGTGTCCATCTCCTCGCAGATGTCTCGTCCCGTCATCACGCGCATCCGCCTTCCCCATCGGTACAGCGCAAAGAGAGCCGCCGCGAGTACGAAGCCAACCGCGGTAACCGCCCATAGCGCGGGCTGAATCCAGTCAGCCAGCTGCGTGCCCTCACTGCGCGGGATCACCAATACGGCCAGGAAGGCGGATACACCGACCGAGAATGCGGTGGAAGCGGCTCCCGGCAGCCAATTGATCGACGGCTGATCCTCCATAACGGCTACCCGCTTTCGGATGCGATCCCATTGTGCGTTCTCGACCATGAACGCCTTCGGGCGAGGCGACGAAACGCTGTATTCCTTTCGCGGCAGCGCGGAATCCTGCATTCCTACTCGTTGTTCCCTTTCTCGCCAGCGGGCGAGGACCCCGCGGGCCGATCGACGATGCCGGTGGCGAGCACATTGACGAGTACCGTTTGCCCGCAGTTCTCGCACGCCACCTGAATCGCCGGGTACATGGCGTCGTCGGGGACGTCCGGATCCTCGGTCAGGTTCGAGGACTTAAGATCCACTACTCCCAGTACTTGCCAGGCGCTACTGGCGCAGTAGGGGCACTCGCGATCGGCTCCCCATTTCTCGCTCAGCCATTTCTTCGCACGGGCGAGAAAGTCGGGTTCCGGTTCGGACCTAGCCATCCAGTCAGACATGAGCGGCCCAGAATAAGACCTGTTCCGTCCCTGCTGACTCCGCGGAGGTTGACCAAGATCACACTTCTGGATATATCGGAGCGATATATCTGCCTCCATGAAACTCAGCCCAACCGCCTACGTGATCCTTGGCATGGTCAGCCGCGAGCCGCGCTCCGGCTACGAGATCAAGGCGCTGGTCGACAACTCCACCCGCTTCTTCTGGACCGCCAGCTACGGGCAGATCTATCCGGAGCTGAAGAAGCTCTCCAAGGCCGGGCTCATCGAAGGCGTCGACGCGCCGACCGGCGAGCGCAAGCGGACGGTCTACGCGATCACCGAGGCGGGCGAAGCGGCGCTGCGCGAATGGCTCCGAGAGCGGCCCGAGACCTACGAGATGCGAGACGAGGGGCTGTTGAAGCTGTTCTTCGCCGGTGTCCTGCCCCGTGAGGAGGCGGTAGAGATCGTGCGCTCGATGCGCCAGCGCCACGACCGCCTGGTCGAGCGGCTGCGCTCGATCGAACCCAAAGCGCTTGAGAAGGAGGACCCCTACCCCCTGCTGGTGCTGCGGGGAGGGATCGAGTTCAACGAGTGGTTCGCCGGGTGGTGCAAGCGGATGGAGTCCCAGCTGCTCGACCCTGCCGCCATGAAAGGAGCAGCCGATGTTTGACGCATTCGCCCGCCTCGCCGACCGCCGCGCCCGCCGCGTCGGCCTCTTCGCCATCGCCTTCTTCCTGCTCGCCGGCGCCTTGGGCGGCTCGGTTGCGGACCGGCTCGATCCCTACGGGGCCGACGATCCCGAGACGGAGTCCGTCGAAGCCGACGAGGTGCTCCAAGCGGCCGGCTACCGCGGCCCGGGTGTGATCGTCGTCATCCGCGACGCTCCGGTCGGCACCCCCGCGGGGCGCGCCCGCGTCGCGCCGATCGCGCGCCAGGTCCGCGCCATGGACGGGGTCAAGTCCGTCAGCGGCTACTACGACACCCGCTCGCGGGACTTCGTCTCCCGCGACGGGGACTCGACTTATCTCGCGGTCACCCTCACCCCGACGGACGACAAGGAATGGCAGGAAACCGGCGCCGCGATCGCCGAGCGCTTCGAGCACAGGGAGGGCGTCATCGTCGGCGGTGGGGCGGTCGCCCAGGAGCAGGTCAACAAGCAGGTCGAGAGCGACCTGCAGAAAGCGGAGATGCTCGCCTTCCCGCTGCTCTTCCTCCTCTCGCTGCTCTTCTTCCGCAGCCTCGTCGCCGCGCTGTTGCCGCTGATGATCGGCGCGCTGGCGATCGTCGGCACCTTCTTCATCCTCCGCTTCGCCAGCGAATTCGGCTCGATCTCGATCTTCGCCCTCAACCTGACGACCGCGCTCGGGTTGGGGTTGTCGATCGACTACAGCCTCTTCGTCGTCTCCCGCTACCGGGAGGAGATCGCCAAGGACGGCCCAGGGCTGGCGGCGATGCGACGGGTGATGGCGACCGCTGGGCGCACTGTCTTCTTCTCCTCGCTGACCGTGGCCGCGGCGCTTGCCTCGCTGCTCGTCTTCCCGCAGCGCTTCCTCTACTCGATGGGCCTGGGCGGCGCGCTGGTCGCGATCTTCGCGGCGCTGATCTCGCTCACCGTGCTGCCCGCCGTCCTCACCATGCTCGGCACGCGCGTCAACTCGCTCTCCCCCCGCTTCCTGCGTCGCCGCGCCGAGGCCGAGGCGCGCCCCGATGAGCAGGGCTTCTGGTACCGGCTCTCGCGCTTCGTGATGCGCCGCCCGCTCGGCATCGCGACGGCGAGCGCCGCCCTGCTGATCGTCATGGGCATCCCGTTCCTCGGCATCAAGTTCGACACGGTCGACCCCACGGTCCTGCCCGAGGAGGCAAGCGCGCGGCAGGCATTCGACATCGTCAACGAGGAGTTCCCGCCCTACCGTGATGCTCCGATCTGGATCGCCGTGCGGGGCGGCGATCCGCAGTCGATCAGAACCCTAAGCAAGCAGGTGAGTCGCACCGACGGGATCGCGGCCGTGCTGCCCCCGCAGCCGCTGAAGGGCGACCTGACGGTGCTGCAGGCGATCTCGGCCAACCGATTCGCCTCGGAGGAGAGTCAGGCGACGGTGGAGCGGGTGCGCGAGCTGGAGGTGAGCGGCGGCGAAACCAAGGTAGGCGGCGCCACGGCCGACTTCATCGATTTCCAGGACAGCCTCGCCCGGCACGCCCCGGTCGCGCTGGCGATCGTGATCGGCTCGACCCTGGTCATCCTCTTCCTGATGACGGGCTCGGTGGTGCTGCCGATCAAGTCGCTGATCATGAACTTCCTCAACCTCAGCGCCGTCTTCGGGCTGCTCGTCTTGATCTTCCAGGACGGCCGCTTCGAGGGGCTGCTCGACTACTCGAGCACGGGTGCGCTCGAGCAGACGATGCCGATCCTGCTCTTCGCGGTCGCCTTCGGCCTCTCCACCGACTATGCGGTCTTCCTGCTCTCACGGATCAAGGAGGCGCGAGACCAGGGCGCGTCGGAGTCGGAGAGCGTCGCGATCGGGCTGGAGCGGACCGGCCGCATCGTCACCGCGGCGGCGCTGCTCTTCGCCGTCGCTCTGGGCGCCTTCGCCACCTCGGAGATCCTCTTCGTCAAGGAGAACGGCGTCGGGACGGCGCTCGCCGTCCTGATCGACGCCAGCATCGTTCGCGCCCTGCTCGTCCCCTCGCTGATGGAGCTGCTCGGCAAGTGGAACTGGTGGGCGCCGCGCCCGCTGCGCCGCCTGCACGAACGCTTCGGGATCAGGGAGACGACCGAGCCGGCGACCAACCCCGCCTCGGGGGGCTGACCGTGATCTACCGGGCGATCGTCAAGCGCCGGGCACGGGGCGTCTTCGCGGCTTTGAGCCAGGGCGAGCCGAGCGCGGTGACGAAGAACCTCGCGGACGACGTCCACCACGTCTTCGCCGGCGACAACGCGTTTGGCGGCGAGCGCCACTCGCGCGAGGCCTTCGAACGGTGGCTCGAGCGGCTCTACCGCCTTATCCCGGAGATCGAGTTCGAGGTCCACGACGTCGCGGTGCGGGGTTGGCCGTGGGACACGGCGGTCGCGGTCGAGTGGAGCGACCGCGGCCGGACGGCCGACGGCGAGCCCTACGAGAACGAGGGAGCGCACTGGATCCGCCTCCGCTGGGGAAAGGTCGTCTCGATCCACGGCTACCTCGACACCGGAAGCCTGACGCGGACTCTGGAGCGCCTCACCGATGCCGGCTTCGAGGAGGCCGCGGCCGCGCCGGTCGCCGACCGCGTTTTTTAGGCGAACGCCTGGGCGGCGCGGCGGCGCAGATCGGCGTTGAGCATCGCCGTCACCGCGCTCGGGCGCTCGCCGGCCGAGGGCACCGCGTCGCCGATCAGGCCGCTGGCGCGGAAGCCAAAGAGCGGCGCATCGAAGCCGGCCTCGCGAATCTTGCGGATCAGCTGCACCGCCGAAGGGGTGTCGGCCCCCGGTCCGCAGAGGACGATCGCGGTCGGCGCCAGGGCGCCGAGAGCGCGCTCCATCCGCTCCTCGCCGAGCTCGTCGGAGAGCATCAGCACGCGGAAGCCGGCGCGCCGGAGGGCGAGATCGAGAGCCTGGGCGTGGACCGCCTCGGCGTCGTCCCCGCGGCTGGAGTCCAGCAGCAGGATCCCGGCCGGCCGCGAGGCGCGCGAGGCGAGGCGGCGGGCGCCGTGCAGCCAGCCCATCGCCCAGCGGGACGCGAACTCGAGCTCGGCCTGGCGGTCGGAATCGGCCGCGAGGCGGTCGATCGCCGGCAGCAGCAGCTCCTCGACGGTCCGCTCCAGCGGCCGCAGCACGAGGCTCTCCTCGATCGCGCGGTCGGCGGCGTCCTCGTCGAAGCTCTCGAAGGCGGCGAACAGGCTGCCATCCGTCGGCGGCGCCGCCTGGCGCTGCCGCGCCAGCTCGATGGCTGAGGAGATGTTGCCGGTCTCCGCCAGCGCGTCACGCAAAGTCTGGAGCTCGACCAACTCGTAGTTACGGTGGTTGCCCTGCGTGCGCTTCGGCACCGGGTAGCCGTAGCGGCGCTCCCAGCTGCGCAACGTGTTGGGGCTGACCCCGAGCACTTCCGCGGCGGCGTTGGTCCTTATGCCCGGCATGCAGGGCATTCTGGCACCGCGTTCCCAGGTTTACGCCAGTTATGGACAGATTTTTGGAATCTGTCAGCGATCTTGCACAACTTCGGGACGGTCGAAAGCGCCGACACCGACCGGCTGCCCGACCGCTCTGGCCCGCCACATCGCCTCGTCGGCCTTGCGCAGCAGCCCGTCGGCCTCGGTTCCGTGCTGGGGGCAGGCGACGACGCCGGCCGAGATCCCGATCCGCAGGCCGCCGGCCCCCTCGAGCTCGTCGAGGGCGCGTAGAAGGCGCTCGGCCATCTGCACGCCGCCGAGGGTGTCTTGCCCCGGCGCCAGCACGCAGAGCGCGTCCTCCTCGAGCCGGAAGGTCTCGTCGACGAGGCGCACGCTGTCCTGGAGCGCCGCGCCGACGATCGCGAGCGCGGTCTCGCGACCATCCTTCTCGCCGTTGGCCCGTGCCGCCGGGCCCTCTACGTCGAAGACGACCAGGGCGAAGCCGTGCTCGTATCGGCGGTTGGCTTCGATCAGCTGCTCGAGGCGACGCCGCATCTGCCCCGGTCGGTAGAGGCTGGGGTGGGCCTCCTCCTCGACGGGGGCGGGACCGTTCTGCTGCCACAGCGGCGCGATCGCGGCCGCGGTGACCGAGCCGAACTCCTCGGCGAGCTGCTGCGCCGCCGCAGCGAAGGCGGAAGAATCGCCGCCCGCCATCTCCTCGTGCAGCTTGGCCAGCAGCGCGGCTTGGAGGGACGAGACCTCGCGCGCCAGCTGCTCGGCCGCGGCACTCGGCCCCCGGTCGGTTTCAGCGCCGTTTGCCACGCCGAGACCTTGGCGGAGCAGCCGGACACCAGGCCGCGGAAAGTCCGCTATTTCCGAAGCGATATTCGTTCAATCGAGGACGACTTGACATCCGCAACGGTGAATCGGCCGATCCGCCCGCGGTCTTGAACCTCTGGGGCGGCCGGCGCCTAGTCGAGCGCGCGGCGGCCCGCGAACGCCTTGCCCAGCGTCACCTCGTCGGCGTGCTCGAGGTCGGCGCCGATCGGCAGGCCGCTGGCGAGCCGGGTGATCGAGGCCTGGCCCCGCAGCAGCTCGGCAATGTGGAGGGCGGTCGCCTCGCCGGTGGTGGTGGGGTTCGTCGCGAGGACGACCTCGCGCACGTCGCCCCCCTGGACGCGCCGCTGAAGCTCGGCGATCTTCAGGTCACCGGCGTCGACGCCGTCGATCGGCGAAAGCGCTCCGCCGAGCACGTGGTAGAGGCCGCGGTACTCGTGGGTGCGCTCGATCGGGATGACGTCGGCCGGCTCCTCGACCACGCAGATGGTCGCCTGATCTCGGCTCGAGTCCGAGCAGATCCGGCAGATCGGGCCCTCGGCGAGGTTGAAGCAGCGCTCGCAGAGGCCGACCTTCTCTTTGACCTCGCGGATCGCGGTCGCCAGCGCCACCGCCTCTTCCTCCGGCGCCCGCAGGATGTGGAAGGCGAGCCGCTGCGCGGTGCGCTGGCCGATGCCGGGAAGGCGCGAGAGCTCCGCGACGAGGCGCGAGAGCGGCGCCGGCCCCTCGCTCACATTCCCGGGAGGCCCATGCCGCCGAGGCCCCCGGTGATGCCGCCCATCTTCGAGCCGGCCAGCTCCTGCGCGGCGCGCAGCGCCTCGTTGACGGCGGCCTGGACCATGTCGGCGAGCATCTCCGTCTCCTCGGGGTCGACCGCCTCGGGGTCGATGACGATCTCGCGCAGGGTCATGTCGCCGCCCATCTTGACCTTGACCATGCCACCGCCGGCGCTGGCCTCGACCACCTCGTTCTTCAGCTCCTGCTCGGCCTGCTGCATCTGCTCCTGCATCTGTTGCGCCTGCTTCATCAAGGCGTTCACGTCGAAGCCTCCGGGGCCACCCCTCGCCATCAACCGACCTCCTCCGCGTCGAACTCGCTCTTAAGCCTCTCCACCAGCGCCGCGTGGTCGACCTCGGCCTTGCTCGCCCCCACGGGCGCCGCCTCCTCGCCCCTCTCGCCGTCGAGCACGTCGTAGCCGGGTGCCAGGCGCTCGCCGAGAACAGCCTCGAAAGCCTCCGAGAGCTGTTCGCGCTTGTCCTTTCCTTCCGCCTTGCGCTTGTTGAAGGTGTGATCGGGCGGGAACCCGATCGTCACCGTCCGCTCAGCCTCATCGATCGCCACCGGCCTCGCTCCGTCAAAGGCAGCGGCGAGGGCTGGCGCTGTCTGATGAAGCTTTTCCAGCACAGCGGGCCAAACGCGGGTTACCTCGCCCAGCTCTAGTGAAGTGGGGTGCTGAGTCGCGGGCTCCGTAGGACCGGGGTCGTCCTCCTCGGACTCCTCTCCCGTGGGTGGCGTCGTAGGGGGGACCGCCCCTGAGGACGCTTTAGCGACCGGAGGGGGCGGTGGGTCCCCTGCGGCGACAGGACCCGCGGGCCCAGCGGTCTCGTCCCGAGCCGGAGCGACAGGACCCGCCGGTCCAGAAGCGTTCGAGCTGCCTTTCTCAAGTCGCTCGATGCGGCGCAACAGTCCCTCGGTGGACGGGTCGAGGTCCGGCCGCGCCGCCTTCAGTAGCGCGATCTCGACCGCCATCCGTGCCTCGTCGCCCTCGCGCACGGCGGCCAGCGCAGCCGCCAGCTCGTCGATCGTGCGGACCAGCGTCGCGGCGCCGATCGCGTCGGCCTGGGCGCGCAGGCGCTCCGCGTCGGTCGCCGTGACGACGAAGGTGCTCGGCACCTCCCCGGTCGTCTGGGCGACCAGCAGGTGGCGCAGGTGGGCCAGAAGGTCGCGGGCGAACTGGGAGGGGTCACGGCCCGAGCGCGCCATCTCCTCGACGGCTTGGAGGACCCCCTTGGGGTCTTCGGCGAGCACCGCGTCGACGGCGCCGAAGAGCAGCTCCGCGTCGGCGGCGCCAAGCACCTCGAGGACCGCGTCGAGAGTCACCGTGTCGCCGCCGAAGGCGACCAGCTGGTCGAGCGTGCCGAGCGCGTCGCGGAAGCTGCCGGAGGCGGCTCGGGCGATCATCGCGACCGCCCCCTCCTCCACCTCTATCCCCTCCGCGTCGGCGACGCGCCGCAGCACCTCGCTGATCTGCTCGAGCGAGGGGCGTTGGAAGTCGAAGCGCTGGCAGCGGTCGGCAATCGTCGCCATCACCTTGTGCGCCTCGGTCGTCGCCAGCACGAAGACCGTGTGGGGCGGAGGCTCCTCCAGCGTCTTGAGGAAGGCGTTCCACGCCTCTTTGGTCAGCATGTGCGCCTCGTCGAGGATGTAGACCTTCCAGCGGCCCGCGGCCGGCGCGTAGGCGACGCGCTCGCGCAGGTCACGGACGTCGTCGACCGAGCGGTTCGAGGCGGCGTCCATCTCGATCACGTCGATCGAGGTGCCGGCGGCGATCGTCACGCACGACTCGCACTCGCCGCAGGGCGTGACAGTCGGGCCGCCGCGCTCGCAGTTGAGTGAGCGGGCGAGGATCTTCGCCATCGAGGTCTTGCCGGTGCCGCGCGAGCCGACGAAGAGGTAGGCGTGGTGGACCTTGTCCTGCTCGACCGCGTTGCGCAGGGTGCGGACGACGTGCTGTTGGCCGACCACCTCGTCGAACGATCCGGGGCGGTGGCGGCGGTAGAGGGAGGTCGAGTCGCTCGGCGCGGGCACTGCGGCCAGTGTATCCGCGGCCCGATACGGTGCCGCGCGTGTCGACCCGGGCCCGCAACCTGCTGACGCCGGCTGCCTGGGTCGTGGCGGTTTCCGCGGTTCTCCTCCTCCTCTTCCCCCGCGGCTTCCCCAACTACGACACGATCTACTCGCTGCTGTGGGGGCGGGAAATCGCCGAAGGGGCCAGCCCGGACAGGGATGCCGCGCTGCCCCCCACCCCCCATCCTCTGAGCGAGCTGTTCGGCGCCGCGCTGTCGCCGCTGGGGGACGGCGCGATCGACGTGACGATGGTCCTCGCCTACGTCGCGCTGGGCCTGATCGGCTACCTCGTCTACCGGCTCGGCTCGCTCTGGTTCGACCGCCCGATCGGCGCGGTGGCGGCGCTGATCGTCCTCACCCGGGCGCCGTACCTCTCCAACGGCCTACGCGCCTACATCGACCTTCCCTACATCGCCCTCGTCCTCGCCGCGCTCGTCATCGAGACGCGCCGCCCCCGCGCCGGCTGGCCGGTCCTCGCGCTGCTCGCCCTCGCCGGCCTGCTGCGACCGGAGGCGTGGCTGTTCTCTTTCGCCTACCTGACTTATCTGGCCTGGCCGCGGCTGAGGGAGCGCAAGCTCGACAGGCCCGCGATCACCTGGGGGGTGCTTGCCTTGGCGGCGCCGCTGGGGTGGGCGCTGTTCGACTGGATCACGGCCGGCAGCCCCACCTACTCGTTCACCGGCACCCGCGAGACGGTCGAGACGCTCGAACGGCAGACCGGCCCGGTCGAGCTCATCCTCTACGGCCCGCGGCGGCTCGGCGAGGTCCTGCAGTGGCCGGGAATGGTCGGCGCGGCCGGGGGTGTCGTGCTGGGGCTGGCGCTGCTGCGGCGGCGCAGCGCGATCGGCGTGGCGGCGGCGGCGCTGGCGCTCGGCGCCTTCGCGATCCTCGCCAGCGCCGGCCTGGCGATCATCCCCCGCTACACGATGCTGGCCGCGGCGGTCCTCGCCGTCTTCGCGGCGCTCGCTCTGCTCGGCTGGCGGCTGCTGGACGCCGGTCACGCCTGGCGCCGCCCGTGGCAGGCGCTCGCCGTCGTGGTCGCCGTGATGTTCGTGGCCTGGGGACCGAATCAGTACGACCTCCTGCACCGGGTCGACGTCGACCTCACGAACCAGCGGACGATCGAGGAAGACCTGAACGACCTCGCGACCTCAGGCGCGTTCGAGCCACCCTGCTTGCCGATCTCGGTTCCCAACCACCGGGCCGTGCCGCGCCTCGCCTGGGACCTCGACGTCCGGCCGACCGACGTCGTCAGCTCGAGCGAGCAGCGCCCGCCTCGGCGGGGCTACTTCCTCGACCCGGCCGACTCCTTCGTCGTCCACAACTTCATCCTCGACCCCAACGACCCGGCCCGCCTCGAGACGCCGGTGCCGCGTGGCTTCCGCCGCGTCGCCGCGAACGACTCCTGGGCCCTCTACCGGCGTTGCTGAGGGACCCGGCTTTGCGGCGTGCAAGCATCGACGGCGATGAATCTCGAGCCCGGGAACGGTCGTAGTGGCATGGCGGCGATAGAGCTGCGAGGAGTCGTCAAGCGCTTTGGCCCGATCACGGCGGTGGACGGGCTGGACCTGGAGGTGCCGAAGGGCATCTGCCTCGGCCTGCTCGGGCCGAACGGCGCCGGCAAGTCGACGACGATGCGGCTGCTGACCGGACAGGCGCTCCCCGATGCCGGGCGGCTCCGCGTGCTGGGCCACGAGCTGCCCAGGGACGCCAAGGCGGCGCGCGCCGAGATGGGCGTCGTGCCGCAGCTCGACAACCTCGACGTCGACGTGACCGTCGAGGACAATCTCGCCGTCTACGCGCGCCTCTACCGCGTCCCGGACGTAGGCGCCGCGGTCGAGCGGTCGCTCGACCTGGCTCGCCTGCGCGACCGCCGTCGCGACGCGGTCGACGAGCTCTCCGGTGGAATGCGCCGTCGGCTGTTGCTCGCCCGCGGCCTCGTGCACGAGCCGAAGCTGGTCCTGCTCGACGAGCCGACCGTCGGGCTGGACCCGCAGGTGCGCCAGGAGCTGTGGGCG
>DASQDJ010000019.1:0-5388 GCA_035634215.1 Solirubrobacterales bacterium
CCGCAACGTCTGGGCCTACGCGATCATCTTCTGCGGCCACTTCCCCGACCAGACCTACACCTTCAGCCCGGAGGAGGTCGAGAACGAGAGCCGCGGCGGCTGGTACGTGCGCCAGCTCTGCGGCGCCGCCAACATCGAGGGCAGCCCGATGTTCCACGTCGCCAGCGGCAACCTCGGCTACCAGGTCGAGCATCACCTCTTCCCGGACATGCCGAGCACCCGCTACGCCGAGATCGCGCCCCAGGTGAAGCAGGTCTGCGAACGCTACGGCCTCCCCTACAACAGCGGCCCCTTCAGCCAGCAGCTCGGGATGGTGCAGCGGACGATCCTGCGGCTGGCCTTCCCGGGCGGGGCGCCGCGGCCGAAGCCGGGCCCCTACCGGGGCGAGGACCACCCGGCTCTGTGAGCTAGCTCAAGGGGGCACGCGGGCGGGGCTGCGACGATGATCGCCGCCCCCTATGACGCGCTACCAGCACCTGATCACCGACGAGAACCGCAAGTGGTGGACGCTCGGCGCGATGTGCTTCGCGCTGTTCATGATCATGCTCGACAACACGGTCGTGAACGTCGCGCTGCCGTCGATCCAGCGCGACCTCGGCTCGTCGCTGTCGGGGCTGGAGTGGACCGTCAACGGCTACACGCTCTCCTTCGCCGTGCTACTGGCGACCGGGGGCCGGCTCGGCGACATCTTCGGCCGCCGCCTGGTCTTCATGGTCGGTGTCGTCGTCTTCGCGGGCTCCTCGGCGACCGCGGGGCTGGCGCCGGACATCGACTTCCTGGTCGCCAGCCGGGTCCTGCAGGGGATCGGCGCGGCGCTGATGATGCCGGCGACGCTGTCGATCGTCACCGACGCCTTCCCGCCCAGTGAGCGCGGCAAGGCGATGGGGACCTGGGCGGGGGTCTCGGCCCTGGCGCTGGCGGTCGGGCCGGTCGTCGGCGGGCTGCTGACCGAGCACGTCAGCTGGCGGGCGATCTTCTACCTCAACATCCCGGTGGCGGCCGGGGCGATCGTCGCCGCGCTCTTCGCGGTGCGCGAGTCGCGCGACACGTCCGTCGGGCGTGAGGTCGACTACGCCGGGGTCGTCGTCCTGACCGCGGCGCTGACCGCGCTGGTCCTGGCGCTGGTCGAGGGCAACGCCTGGGGCTGGGGCTCGCCCGCGATCGTCGCCCTCCTGGCCGGCGCCGTTCTCGGCCTGGTCGCGTTCGTCGCGGTCGAGCTGCGGGTGCGGGTGCCGATGGTCGAATTCCACTTCTTCTCCGACCGCAACTTCCTCGGCGCGGTCGTCGTCGCGCTGATCGTCTCCTTCGCGATGCTCGGCGTCTTCTTCTTCCTCGCCCTCTACATGCAGAACATCCTCGGCTACTCGCCGCTCGAAGCCGGCGTCCGCTTCTTGCCCTCGACCCTGATGATCGTCGGCGTCGCCCCGGTCGCCGGCCGCCTCGCCGACCGCTTCGGGGCGCGCTGGCTGATCGCGGCGGGGCTGACGATCGTCGCCGCCTCGCTCTGGAGCTTCAGCCACATCGCCGTCGACTCCTCCTACGGCGACCTGCTGCCCGGCTTCATGCTGCTCGGCATCGGCATCGCGATGACCATGTCGCCGATGACCAGCGCCGCGATGAACGCGGTGGCGGTGGAGAAGGCCGGCGTCGCCTCCGGCGTCCTCTCGATGTTCCGCATGGTCGGCGGCAGCCTCGGCGTCGCCGTCACCGGGGCGATCTTCCAGGCGTCGGTGGGCGACGCCGCGACGGCGACGCCTGCCGACTTCGTCGACGCGCTCGGGCACGCGATGGCGGTCTCGGCCGCGGTGGCCCTCCTCGGCGCGGTGGTCGGGGCGGCCGCGATTCGCTCCCGCTCCCGTCAGGTCAGCCCGGCTGAGGCAGAGGCAGCGCTGGCCATGAGCCCGGACGGCCCAGAGCAAGCCAGGGCAGCGTCTCGACCCTGACTTCGCCCAGCGTCTCGATCGTTTCGCGGTTCGACGCCTCGATCGGACCGGGGTCGTCGGGCCAGGGGGTGAGGACGACGGCGACGACCTCGAGCCCGGCCGCGCGCGCCGTCTCGACGGTGAGCAGCGTGTGGTTGATCGTGCCGAGCCCCGGCGACGCCGCGACGACCAAGGGCAGGCCGAGGTCGATGGCGAGGTCGCGGACCAGGTAGCGCGGCGAGGCGCGGAGGGGGACGAGGAGCCCCCCGACTCCCTCGCAGACGAGGAGGTCGGCGCGAGAGGCCGCTCTGCGAGCGGCCTCTCGGAGCGTCGAGGGGTCGATCGCCTCGCCCGCCCGTTCCGCCGCGAGATGCGGGGACATCGGCGGCCCGTAGCGGTAGGGCGCGATCTCCTCGTCGCTCTGCTCCGAGCTGGCGGCGCCGCGCAGCAGGGCGTGGTCGGACTCGCCCGGCTCGTCGAGGCCGGTCACGGCCGGCTTGAAGACGGCGACCTCACGTCCGTCCGCGGCGAGCGTGCGGGCGATCGCCGCCGCGACCACGGTCTTGCCGACCTCGGTGCCCGTGCCGCTTACGAAAAATCCGCGCACGACCGCTCAGGCGGCGAGAGGGGGCGCCGATTCCGTCGCCGCTGGATCGGCGCCGAGCCCCAGCTCCCGCGTGACCTCGCCGACGACCGCCGCCGCCCGGCGCAGCTCGGCCGGCTCGTGCGTCGCCATCACGGTGAAGCGCAGTCGCGAGGAGCCCTCCGGGACCGTCGGCGGCCGGATGCCCTGGGCGAAGACTCCGCGCTCGAGCAGCCGTTCGCTCGTCCTCATCGCGGCGCCGGCGTCGCCGACGTGGAGCGGGACGATCTGCGTCTCCGAGCCGCCGACCGCCAGGCCTTCCTCGACGAAGGCCGCGCGCAGCCCCGCCGCGTTCGCGCGCAACCGCTCCGCGAGGCCCGGGTCGCCGACCAGCAGCTCGAGCGCCGCGTCGGCCGCGGCGACCATCGGCGGCGGCGGCGCGGTGGAGAAGATGAAGGGGCGGGCGGAGTTGACGAGATAGTCGATCAGCTGGCGGTTGGCACAGACGTAAGCGCCGTAGGAGCCGAGCGCCTTGCCGAGCGTGCCCACGACCAGGTCGACCTCGTCGGCGAGGCCGGCGGCCGCTACCGAGCCGCGGCCGCCCGGCCCCACGGCGCCGGTCGCGTGCGCCTCGTCCACCATCAGCCGGCAGCCGTGGCGGCCCGCAAGCTCGGCAAGCGCGGCTAGGGGCGCGACGTCGCCGTCCATCGAGAAGACGCCGTCGGTGACGATCAGGGCGGCCCGCCCGCCCGCCTGGCGCAGGCCCCAGGCGAGGTGCTCGACGTCCGCGTGGCGATAGACGAACGTCTCGGCCCGCGAGAGCCGGCAGCCGTCGACGATGCTGGCGTGGTTCAGCTCGTCGGAGAAGACGATTTCGCCCCGTCCGGCCAGCGCCGCGACGGCGCCGCTGTTCGCCAGGTAGCCCGAGCCGAAGAGCAATGCCGCCTCGTAGCCCTTGAACTCGGCCAGGTCCCGCTCGAGCAGCAGGTGCGGCTCCATCGTTCCGGAGATCAGGCGCGAGGCGCCGGCACCGGTCCCCCAGCGAATCGCCGCCTCAGCGGCCGCCTCGCGGACCAGCGGGTGCCCCGACAAGCCGAGGTAGTCGTTGGAGCAGAGCAGCAGGACCTCGCGCCCGTCGAGCAGCACACGCGGTCCCTGCGGCCCGCCGACCAGACGAAGCCGCCGGTAGAGGCCCCTGTCGCGAAGCTCCTCCAGCCGCTCCGCGACGTCGGTCATACCGCGGCGCGGTCTCCCTCGGCGGTGCTGCCCTTGGGATAGGGCGGCGGCTTCTTCGCCTTCTTGACGACCCGCAGCTGGGTCGAGGGGTCCCAGAAGTTCGCCTCGTCCTGCCGGTCGATCAGGTCGTCGATCGGGGTCGCCGGCGCCTCGCCCTCCAGCCAGCCGGAGCGGTTGTCGGGGCGGGGGTTGGAGCCGTTGTCGGGCTGGCGGGCCACGTTGAGCCCCAGCTCCTCGAACATAGCGCGGTCGTCCTCGGGCTCGGCGCCCAGCGTGGTCAGGAAGTTGCCCATCATCACGCCGTTCAGGCCCGCCTTCACCGCCAGCGGCTGCAGCTCGCCCAGGTTCTCCACCCGGCCGCCGCAGAGCCGGAACAGCGCGCCGGGGATGATCAGCCGGAAGATCGCCACCCACTTGACGACGTCCCACGGGTCCATCAGCGGGCGGTCGCCGAACTTCGTGCCCTCGCGCGGGTTGAGCAGGTTGATCGGCACCGAGGTCGGCTCCAGCTCGGCCAGCTCGAAGGCCATCTCGACCCGCTGCCGCGGCGACTCGCCGAGGTTGAGGATGCCGCCGACGCAGGTCTCGAGGCCCGCCTCCCGGACCGCGTCGATCGTCCGCAGCCGGCCCTCGTAGCGGACCGTCGTCGAGACCTCGGGGTAGTAGGAGCGCGCCGACTCGACGTTGTGGTGGACGCGCTGGATCCCGGCCTCGCGCAACGCCTTCGCCCGCTCGGCCGACATGTGGCCGATCGAGGCGCAGCGCTTCAGGTTGGTGTGCTCGGCGACCAGCTTGGCGCCGTCGAGGATCTTCTTGAAGTCTCGCTTCGAGAGCCCCTGCCCCTGGGTGACCATGCAGAAGCGATGGGCGCCGGCGGCCTCGGCCGCCCTGGCGTGCTCGAGGATCTGCTCGGGCTCCATCATCGCGTGCATCGGCGTGTCGGCCTCGGCGTAGCGCGACTGCGCGCAGAAGCCGCAGTCCTCGGCGCAGCCGCCCGACTTGGCGTTGACCAGCGAGCAGAGGTCGGTCGAGTCGCCGAAGTTCTCCTGGCGGACCTGCCAGGCCCGTTCGACCAAGGCGCCGATCTCCTCGTGGTCGGTCAGCTCGCCGAGCGCGAGGGCCTCGTCGAACGAGATGATGGAGGACATGCGGCGCAAGGCTAGGAAGCGGCCCGGACGGGTGGGGAGGAGGCGCGCTGTCGTCCTCATCGCGGCGGCTGGCGCCTTTGCCCTCGGGGCGACGATGGGCGACGGCGCCGACCGCTCGCCGAGTGCGGCCAGCCGGCTGACGGCGCAGCAGCTCGCCGGACAGCGGATCGTCCTCGGCTTCGAGGGGACGCGCGTCCCGGAAGCGGTGCGGCGCACTATCCAGGCCGGCGGCGCCGCGGGCGTCGTGCTCTTCGAGGACAACGTCCCGGATCGCGCCGTGGCGAAGCGGCTGACCGCAGAGCTGGAAGCGATCCCGCGGCCCCTGGGCCTGCGCGACCCGCTGCTCGTGATGACCGACCAGGAGGGCGGCCTGGTGAAGCGCCTCGGCGGGCCACCGGACGCCTCGGCTGCCGCGATGGGCGCTCGCGGCGCCGCCTACAGCCGCGAGCAGGGACGGCTGACCGGGCGGAGCCTGGGCGAGATCGGGGTGAACGTCGAC
>DASQDJ010000020.1:0-3136 GCA_035634215.1 Solirubrobacterales bacterium
CTCAGCCACCCACCCAGGCATGGGCACGTGCGAGGCAGCCCAGTCGTAGTTTTCGCCACCGTAGTGTTTCTCCCAATCGAAGGTCTCGTAAAGCGGGTCCACAAGGATCGGGTACGCGGCATCCACCGACGGCGACACCTCAAGGAGAATCGAGTGGCCAGCGACGGAGAGCTCCACGGGAATATCTGCCCCGTTGGCGTCGAGGGCGGTTGGCGGGTGGATGAGCACCTGGATCTCGTCTCCATCCCGGACGACGGCTCCGCCCTCTTCCGTTGCCTCCAGGGTGGCGCCCTGCGGCAGCTCGAGGTCGAATTGGAGATTCTGAGGCGCATCCGGGGTTCGGAGCTGGCTAAAGGTCTCTACGCCCGTCGGCGTCGGGGCCACCACAATGTCAGTATCGGCAGCCACGTTCGGATAGAAGGCGCTGCTGTCTGAGATGGTCGAGGGACCGCGTTCTGAGGGAGCGCCCGGCACATCGATCGTGACCTGTTGGGCGGGCAGCGAGATCCCTTCGCCCAGCTCGCCTGGGATTCCAACCTCGACCAATGGATTTTCGGGCTGAAGCTCCTCTTGGGCGTGCTCTAAATCCAAGCTGACTATCTCGCTGCTGGAAAGCGAACCATCAGCACTAAGAGGGACAGCGGATTCCAGAAGCACCGAGCCAGGGCTTGCTCCACCCTCAGGCGAAGAGCTGGCGTCCACAACAGCCACATTCGTCGAAAGCAGTCTCGCGCCGTCGAGTTCCCCAAAGACGCCCGCGGTCCTCTCCAGCGTCGGCGAGAAAACCGAGGTCATCAGGTCGAGCGCTTCGGCTCGACCCAAGTCATCGTGTGGCAGTTCTTGGGCCGCCTGCGGATTCGTGGTCGGCTCGTCGAGGATATTGGGAGCCGCCGGATCGATGCCTTGTTCAAGCTGCTCGAGCGTGGTCCCAGGTCCGTAGTCCGGTACTCCTTCACTGGCGAAGGCCGCAGAAGCCCCAACGGCCAGACAGAATCCAAGGAGCGCTACTGCGAGCAGGGATAGAGGGCTCCGTAACCGGCCGCGTTGCCTGTGACGCGCCATCGCCGAGTCTCTCCTTGCAACATCAAGATATGGCCTAGTAGCCATGCAGCCTCCCTCGTCTTCTTCCCGAAGAACAGAGGACCACAGCACTGCACCCCTAGGTATCGCGAAGAATGTTTTTAGATACGGCGGCATTAAACCTACACGCCGGATTGTTAACTTTGGATTTAGCAGACGAAGAAAACCCACTTTTATGCAACGTCAGAATGCGAGCAAACACTCGTTCTGTGCAAGTAGCAATGGCGGTGGGCCACGACGATGACTCTCATCTATCGCACCGTCTCGAAAGCTGACGCGGACATAGGTTCCGCTTGCGCTCTCAAAGGTCCGAGGATGCAGTTCTTGAAGAATCCTCGATGGTGAGCAATTGGAGCGCAGCGGACCCTGTCGAGATACCGCGTTGCGTAACGGGAGCGACGGGACTCGAACCCGCGACCTCCGGCGTGACAGGCCGGCGCTCTAACCAACTGAGCTACGCCCCCGAGGGATGGGCGAGATCCGCCCGGGCGTTGATTATCTCAAGGTCGCCGGTGTGGGCGCTCTCGCCTGCCGGCCGCTCGGGCCCTAGGGCCGCTCGACGAGCAGCGGGACCGGGCGGCGGGCGCCGCTGCGGGGCTCGAAGACGACGCGCAGACGGGACTGCCCGCAGACCGTGAAGTTGAGCTGGCGCTCGCGGCGGGCGGCGGGCTCCGAGCTGCGCAGGACGCGCCCCTCGTCGCTCCAGAGGCTGACCTCGAACGGCGAGGCGACGCGCGCCGCGGGCTCGAGGCTGATCCTCCCGTCGAGCGGCGTGCGGAAGGAGCGGACGAGACCGAGACGACCGGCTGGCCGGGCTGCCCCGGCCAGCCGGATGCGCGTCCTCCCCTCCCAGGGCATCAAGGTGTCTTCGCGGATCGCCTCCAGCGCCGCGGCGTCCGGCCGCAGGCTCGATGCCCAGGCCCACTTCACGTCCGCGTCGGGGAAGCGATAGCGGGCGAATGCCTCGGCGAACGCCTCGCCCGGGTTGCGGTCGTAGCGCGCGCCCTCGTCGCCGGGAAAGATCGCGCCGCGCCGGTGAGCCTGGCAGATGTGCTCGTGACTCGACCAGCGCGGCGTTCCCCAATCGATTGCCGCGGGGAATGGCGCCACGCTTTCGCGGTGGTTGGCGACGTGGTGGCCGTACTCGTGCGCCAAGACGTACTCGCGGCTGGCGCCGTCGGGCGCCGGCGCGTCCTCGCCGCTCAGCACGATCCTGTTCTCCGCCGGGAAGTAGCAGGCCTGCGCGCCGTAGCCGCACTCGAGTTCTAGCTGGCCGGGGGTGTCGAGCTGGACCGTCAGCAGCTCGACCTCCGGCCCGTGGATCAAGGTGCCGACGAAGCGGGCGATCTCCCGAGGGTCCGCCGCCGTGCAGCTCGCCTCGCAGGCCGGCGTCACCGCGACGGCGATCGTCGCGCCGCTGCCGTCCTCGATCGGATACCGCGCCGCCGCCGCGCCGGCGGAAATGCGCGCCGAGGTGGCGCTCGCTTCGCCGATCACTACGTCGCGCGGCGGCGGCGTCCCGGCCGCCGGAGCGGCGAGGAGGAGAGTCATGGCTATTCCCGCAAGCGCCCCCACCGGGCGCTTGCTCAAGGTGCGGGACCAGCCTTCTCGATCGTCATGTTCCCTGTGCGGCTCACCCTGAGATCACCGTAGCTCCGCTTCTCCTCCCTGGATAGGGCCGGTGTACACATGTGTACCTAGGGGCGAATGCCGTTTCGGCCTACCATGCCGCGCAGTGCTCATCGAGAGGACCGAGAACCCGATGTGGCTGTCGAACGCCTACCTCGTCGCCGCGGAGCCGGGCGGCGCAGGCGTCCTGATCGACGGCAACGACGACCTCGAGCCGCTGGTCCGCAAGGCGGAGGAGGGTGGGATCGAGATCGCCTACGTGCTCGTCACCCACCCCCACCCCGACCACGTCGCCGGCCTCGCTGAGGCGCGGGCGCAGCTCGGCAACCCGCCGCTGGTCGCGCACGAGGCGACCGCGGCCGAGCTCGACGTGGAGGTCGAGATCGTTCTCGGCGACGGCGAGAGCCTCGACGCCGGCGGCCTGCAC
>DASQDJ010000021.1:0-3065 GCA_035634215.1 Solirubrobacterales bacterium
GGTGCCGTGCAGGGCCAGGACCAGCGAGTTGCGCCAGAGGATCGGCAGCAGGTCGTCGGGCTCGGCGGAGTAGTGGAGGCCGGCGATGTGGACCGGGGTGAGATCGGGGGTCAGCATCCCGGCGATCAACCAGACGGCGCCGAGCAGCGTCAGAGCGACCGCGAGGCTGAGAGCGAGCCAGCCGCGCAGGACCTGCCACGGCCGCCGGCTCCACATCTCCAGCGTCTCGCGCGTGTCCTGCATGCCATGGCTGAAGACATGCTCGTTCGCCGTGCTCATCCACTCAAGCATCGGCAGACGGGGGGCCGGATTTGAGCTACGAGAGGTGGGTAGAAGAAACCCATGCGGAGGGCCGGTCGTCTGGGCGCGTTGACGTTCCTCGTCTTCGCCTGCCTGGGGCCGACCGCCATGGCCGCGGAGATCGGGCTGAACGCCGGCGGCACGCCCTGGCAGGGCGCCTCCCCCTACGCCGAAGTGCAGGGAACCGTCGACGGCCACAACCACGTCACCGCCTACGAGTTCCTCGGCGGCGATGCCCACTGCGGCGAGCCGTGGAACCCCGGCGGACCGGGCGTCGCCCTCGTCGACTGCCCCGACCACCATCCCAACGGAGCGGCGGCGGTGCTGGAGAACGTGTTCTACGGCAACCCGTTGCGCACCCACGACCCGGTCGGCTGGCCGACCTTCAAGGACTGGCCGGCGCCCGCCTCGATGACCCACGAGCAGACCTACTACCGCTGGATCGAGCGCGCCTACCTGGGCGGGGTGCGGATCATGGTCAACGACCTGGTCGAGAACGTCGCCCTCTGCGAGATCTACCCGATCAAACACAACAGCTGCGACGACATGACCAGCATCCGCCTCCAGTACCGGCGCATCCACGAGCTTCAGGCGTTCATCGACGAGAGGTCCGGCGGCCCCGGCAAAGGCTGGTTCCGGATCGTCCGCGACCCGTTCGAGGCGCGGCGGGTCGTCAACGAAGGCAAGATGGCCGTGGTCCTGGGGATCGAGACCTCGGAGATCTTCGGCTGCGGCGGCTCGCAGCTGCTGCCGCGCTGCAACCGCGAGCAGATCCTCGCCGGGCTTGACGAGATCGAGCGGATGGGCGTCGCCTCCTTCTTCCCGATCCACAAGTTCGACAACGCCCTCGGCGGCGTGCGCTTCGACGGCGGCGCCTTCGGCGCGGCGATCAACGCGGCCAACTTCAAGCAGACGGGGCACTTCTGGCAGGTCGAGCGCTGCGAGGGGCCCGGCGAAGACAACCCGCAGGAGACCCACACGCACGCCGACGTGATCGACGCCGGGCTGCACGCCTTCCTGCCAAAGGGGCTGGCGCCGGTCTACCCGCCGCCCCCGCACTGCAACGCGCTGGGCCTGACGCCGCTGGGGGAATTCACGGTCGAGCAGATGATCGACCGGGGGCTGATGATCGAGCTCGACCACATGAGCCTGAAGACCGCCAAGCGGACGTTGGAGCTGGCCGAGCGGCGGAGCTACTCGGGGCTGATCTCCTCGCACACCTGGATGGACCCGACGCTGCGCTCGCGCGTCTACAGCCTCGGCGGCTTCATCGAGCCGATCACCCTCGCGCCCGAGGACTTCGTCGAGGAATGGCGGCAGCTGCGCGCGGCCGCCGACCCGCGCTTCCGTTTCGGGATCGGCTTCGGCGCCGACGCCAACGGCTTCCACGCGCCGCCGCCCGCCAGGGGCGCCGGGCAGCCGAACGCGGTCTCCGACCCGTTCACATCGCTCGACGGCCGCATCACCTTCGACCGCCAGGTCTCCGGCCGGCGCGTCTACGACGTCAACGCCGACGGCGTCGCCCACTACGGGCTCTACCCCGACTGGATGGAGCAGCTGCGGCTGCTTGCCGGAAAACCGATCGCCGACGACCTGATGAGCGGGGCCGAGGCCTATCTCCAGACCTGGGAGCGATCGGTCGGCGTGCCCGGCCCGAGCTGCCTGGCGCCGCCGAAACGTCTCTCCCGCTCCGGCTTCGGGCCGCTGCGGCTGGGCCGCACGCCGGACGAGGTGCTCCGCGCCGCCGGCCAGCCGGCCCAGCGCGTCGAGCGCAGCTTCCGCTGGTGCTCGAGTCGGCGCAAAGCCAAAGGCGCCCGCGGCGCCGGGGCGGCTGTCGTCTTCGACCAGCAGGGGCGGGTGAGCTTCCTCGCCAGCACCGCCAGCGCCAAGGGCAAGCCGAAGCGGGCGCAGAAGCTCGGTCGCGGCCTCTTCGTCGTCCGCAAAGGCAAGGGCGGCGACAGGATCTGGGCCTACCGCAAAGGGAAGCTGCGATTCACCGCTGTCGCGACGCCCGCTGTCGCCGCCAAGGCCGGACGGACCCTGGCCGCGTTCCGCGCCTCAGGTCTCGGGCGCTGACCTAGCTCTCGCCGCCGAGCTTGCGCTCGAGCTCCTCGGCCCGCGCGGCGAGCTCGGGGAGCGGCACCTTCAGCCCTCTGGCGATCCGGCGCACGTTGCCCCAGGTCGGGTTGATCCGGCCGGACTCGATGTGCGAGATCCAGGTCGGGTGGATCCCGGCGTCGTTGCCGAGCGCCTCCTGGCTCAGCTTCCGCTCCTGCCGGAAGGCCCTGATGGCCTTCCCGAGGCCTAGCTGGGGGTCGTCACGCCGCGGCATTCAGCGGAGGGAATTCGCCTCCCGCCCCCACGTCCATAGAGGTGAACTCAACCACCGGGAAGGAACCCGCGCCATGCGCTTTCCGGTACGGCTGAATCCGCTCGGGAGGGAGCGAAGACTCGGTTGAAGGGGGCCATCTTTCGCTCCAGCGGACACGAACACATGTTCGCATTCGAGGACGAAGAAGTGAACCCCTTGTTTGTTAAGGCACGTCAAGACGCCCCCACGCGGGGACCAGGGAACTGCGGATGAAGAGGCGGCTAGGGCTGCAGGGAAAGCCGGCGCCGCACCGATGGTGGGCAGGCTTTGAAGGAGAAGTTGGGAGTCCGGTGCAGCATCCCCACACGAGTAGCTGAGTTGCTGAGGCGGGCGCCTAGGCGGGAGGACAGAGGCGCGCGTGAGGCTTCCCCCGCCTGCTGATCAGGACTTCGCC
>DASQDJ010000022.1:0-4356 GCA_035634215.1 Solirubrobacterales bacterium
GGGCCACGTTGCGCGCCCTCACGACGACCGGGTCGGCGGCGCGGAGGATCGGGCCGGCCTGCTCGCCGGCGGCCCCGAGCGAGCGCAGCGCCACCGTCGACGCGGCCGAGAACGGCGCCAGCGCTTCGGTCGCCCGCGTGAACGCGGGAGCGGAGCGGCCGAGGTCGGTGAAGACGGGCGCCGCCGCGTTGGAGAAGCCTTCGAGGCCGCGCATCGTCGCGCGGAACTCGCGCAGGAAGGCGGGCAGCTTGCGGAACGAGGCTTCGAGATCCGGGCCGCGTTCGGCGCTCGCTTCCGCCGCCGCCCCGGCGTTGGAGAAGAAGCCGGCGACGCTCTGGCGCTCGCGGGCGAGCGCCGCGAGGATGCGCTCCGAGTCGGAGGAGAGCTGGGCGAGCTGGTTGCGCTGCTCGGAGAGCGTGCCGAGCAGCCGGTTGACGTCGCGCAGCACCGGGTTGGAGCGCTCGATCGCCGCCTCGAGGTCGTCGCCGCGCCCGGCCAGCCCGGCGCCCAGTTCGTTGAGGATCAGCCGGAAGCGCTGGGCGTAGGGGAGGCGGTTGATGTTGTTGATCAGGTCGGGGTCGACGGTCGAGCTGTTGTTCTCGAGCGGCAGCAGGTACTGGCCCTCGCCCGGCTGCCCGTCGGGTATCTCGCGCAGCGGCGGCGCCGGCCGGGTGCCCGGCGCCCGCGGGATCGTCGGGCGGCAGTCGATGAATTTCTCGCCGATCAGCGACTGGGGCCGGATGACGCAGGTCGCGTCGCGGCGGAAGTCCTGGAAGCCCGGGTCTTCGATCTTCATCACCAGGACCGCCTTGCCGGGGGCGGCCTGGAGGCGACCGTCCTCGTAAGAGGCGATCTCGCCCGGGGCGGTTACGTCTACCGCCTCGATCGTCCCGACAGTGGCGCCGGCGACCCGCACTTCCTCGCCCTCGACCAGGAAGTTGCTGTTGTCGAAGATCGCGCGGACCATGTAGGCGTCGTCGTCGTCCCGGCCCGTGGCGAGCAGGACGACCGCGACGGCGACCGCGACGAGGGCGAGTGCGACGAGGAGCTTTCTCATGGCCCCGGCGGCACGTCGGCCCGGTCGCATTCGGTCGGGGACACGTCCGCGCCTTCGAAAGGCGGCTCCGTGAACGGGTTGGAGCCGTCAGGCGCGGGCTGGGTGGCGCCGCCCGGGCAGCGCCGCTTGACTTCGGTGCTCCCCTGGTAGGCCTCGTACTGCTGGCTCGGCGCGATCGGCTCGAGCAGGCCGCTTCCCTCGTCGTGGTCGAAGATGTTCATCACCAGCGAGGAGCGGGCGTAATGGCCGTTGCCGTCGTAGTAGCCGGTCAGCTGTCCGAGCTTGCCGAAGCCGGCGAAGACGTCTGGCGTGTAGGCGCGGATGAAGTTGAGGTTCGGCTGGAAGTCCTCGATCGCCTGTTCGGAGTGCGGGAAGGCCCGCGAGGCGCGCTGCTGGACCGCCGGCAGGGTGGCCAGCAGTTCGCCCGTGTCGTTGGCGAAGCCGGGTCGTTTCATCGTCAGGCGCAGGTCGCGGAACACCGGCACCGCCCTGGCCAGGAAGGGCCGCAGTTCCCGCAGGAAGGGGGCCAGGTCCTTCGTCGCCGGCTTGGCCGTTTCGACCAGCGGGTCGAGGTCGTCGAGCGCGGCGCGGAGGTTGACGAAGGTCGTGTTGCTCTGGCGGAAGACCGGCGGCAGCAGCCGCAGCGTCTGGCTGAATCGCTCGTTCTGGCTGGCGATCGCGTCGAAGGCGGTGTTGGCGTTGGCGAAGGCGCTGGAGAGGTTCTCGCCGCGGGCCGCGATCGCCGTGGTCAGCTTGCTGGAGCTGACCACGAAGCGCTCGAGCAGCCGCTGGTCGGCGGTCAGCTCGCCGATGAAGGCGTTGGCCCGGTTGAGGGCCGGCCCGAAGTACTTGTAGGTCTCGTTGGCCTCGGGGCCGCGGTTGGCGTAGATCGCCGCGTTCCCCCGAAAGAAGTTGCCGAGGCCACGGCGCACGGAGCGGGGGAAGGCGTTGAGGAACTGGTCGAGGTCGACCGGCGTCGTCGTGCGGTCGAGCCCCAGCACCGCGCCGTCGTCGAGCTCCGGATTGCTGTTCGGGCCGGGGCTGATCGAGACATAGTGGTTGGCGACGCCGGCCAGCGAGGTGGCGCGGACGGTCGCGGTCGAGCCCTCGTGCAGCTGCTGGTCGACGCTGACCTCGACGCGGGCGAGGTTGTCCTCGGTCAGCTCGATGCTCTCGACCGAACCGACGGGCTGGCCGCCTATCAACACCTGGTTGTCGGGCACGAGCTGCGCGGCGTTCTGGAACACCAGCGAGTACTTGTGCCCGCCGTTGCCGCTCAGCAGGACGAACGCCAGGGCGAGGACGACGATCGCCAGCGCCGCGATGGCCGCTGCGCGGGCAGGAGTGACCCCCCGGCCGGAGCTCGGGATTTTCTCCTCGCCTAACGGTTTGGCAGCCACGTGTTTTGCCTGCTGCTCCCTGCCTCCGACTCAACGGAACAGCGATCTCGAATCGTATCCGAGCGCCCAGCCGGCCCGCATTGGGCAGCGTTTCCCTTAATGCCAAGTCAACGCCTAAGTTTCGTCGCTAGACGTTGATCCGAGGCATCGCCCGGTCCAGCCAGCGGGGCAGCCACCAGACCCGCTCGCCCATCAGCAGCATCAGCGCGGGGAGCAGGACTATGCGGACGACGGTCGCGTCGAGCAGGACGGCAACCGTGAGGCCGACGCCGAGCTGGCTCACGGTGGCGATCGGCGCGCCGGCGAAGGCGACGAAGACGGCCATCATGATCGCCGCCGCGCCGGTTATCACCCGCGCCGTCTTGGCCAGCCCGTACTGGATCGCCTCGGCGTGGACGTGGCCGTCGTCATAGCGCTCTTTCATCCGCACGAGCAGGAACACGGCGTAGTCGATCGACAGCCCGAAGACGACGCCGAAGATCGCCGTCGCGCCGACCGCGTCGACGTACTCGTGGCCGCCGAGCGGCCAGTCCTCGGGCACCTCGAAGAGCAGGGTGAGGACGCCGAAGGCGACGGCGACGGTCGCCAGGTTGAGGCCGACCGCGATCGCGGCCAGGGGGATCGCGCGCAAGACGAGCAGGAGGACGAGGAAGGTGGCGATCGTTATCGCGGCGACCACCCATGGGATTCGGGCTCGCGTCACGGTGCTGTAGTCGTTGAGCTGCGCGGCGCCCCCGGCCACCCCGGTCTCCAGGTTCGCCTCGCGGCCCAGCTCGGCCGCCGCGTCCTCGAGCCGATCGTCGAGCGCCCGCGAGCCCGGCGTGTTGAAGGTGTGGCGCGAGATGACCAGCATCGCGGCCGCCTGGCCGCCGCGTTCGAGGTCGATCGCGCTGGCGGCGCGTTCGCGCAGCTCGGGCCGGGCGCCGTCGAGGGCCGTGAGCACGAAGTAGCCCGAGTCGAAGATGCCCGGGCTGGTGCGACGCAGGCGGCGGGCCTGGCCGCGCAGGCGGACCTCGTTCGTGAGCACCTGGACCGCCGCGTCCCGCAGCCCGTCCTGCAGGACGTAGGAGCGGCTGAAGCCGCTGGCGAGGTTCTCTTCCAGCGCCGAGGCGCCGCCACCGAGGCGCGCGATGCCCGCGGCGAGGCGGCTGGCGCCGGACCCGAGGCGCTCCAGCCCGTCGTCCAGCTGCGAGGCCGCCCTGGACAGGCGCGCCGAGCCGCGCGCGACCCGCTTGCCCGCCCCTTCGATCCGGCGCAGGCCGTCGGAGAGGCGTTCGGCCCCCGAGCGCAGGCGCTTGATCAGGATCACGCCGGAGACCAGCCACGCCGTCACCTGCTCGGCTTCGTCGGCGTCGGCGAGGAGCCGTTCCTGCAGAGCGGTCAGCTCCTCGGGCAGCGCGCCAGCCGCCTCGGCGGCGGCGCGGACGGCTTCCTGCGCGGCGGGGAAGTTGGGGTCGGCCCGGCCGACGGTCATGCCTTCGAGCCGCGCGAGCGCGGCCTGAATCCGCTCGTCCGCTTCGCCGGCCGGGCGGATCAGCCGCGGCAGCGTGACGTGGGCGTCCTCGTTGAGGTCTTTCTGAAGGCGGCGCGAGCGGGCCAGCGCGTTGCGCTTCAGGTTCGCCGGCAGGCTCTGCAGGCCGAACTTGAGCTGCAGGCCGGCCAGCGCGGCGCGATGCTGGGCGCCGGCCAGGCGGCGCGTGCCGTCGGCGAAGGTCTCGAGCGCCGAGACAGCTCGCTCGCTGCCCGAGGTGGCGCGGGCGAGGCCGGTGGCAACCGCGGACGCGCCCTCCTCGGCCGCCCCCGCGCCCTGGGCGATCAAGCCGGCGCCGTAGGTCGCCTGCGAGAGCCCCTCGCGCAGCTGGCTGACGCCGAGCGCCGCCCGTCCGAGGTTGCGGCCCA
>DASQDJ010000023.1:0-1738 GCA_035634215.1 Solirubrobacterales bacterium
CACGAAACGGTGCATAGTCGCGTTTGCCGAGTTTGGGGAGTTGACACAATTAAGAGAAGAGACCAGCCGCCGCTGAACCCCTTATTTGCGCCTTCGGAGACTTTTTCCGACCGGCCGGTCAGCGATCCTGCTTAGTTACCGCTGAAAGTCGCTCGAGAGGAGAAGTTTGATGTCCAAGACCGCACTCGCAAGTCCCAGAAACGGTCAGCAGGGCCTCTCGATCGAACGCAGGTTTTCGACGCCAGGCGTGCATCCCTTCGACCAGATCGAGTGGGAGATCCGCGACGCGGTGATCGGCAACCCCGAGAGCCCGGCCTTCGAGCAGCGCGGGGTCGAGTTCCCGAAGACGTGGTCCCAGAATGCGACCAACATCGTCGCCCAGAAGTACTTCCGCGGCCAGCTCGGCAGCCCCGAGCGCGAGAGCTCGGTCAAGCAGATGATCGGCCGCGTCGCCGGGACGATCGCGGGCTGGGGACGCGAGGGCGGCTACTTCGCCTCCGAGGAGGACGCCGACGCCTTCGAGATGGAGCTGACCGCGATCCTGCTCAACCAGAAAGCGGCCTTCAACTCGCCGGTCTGGTTCAACGTCGGCTTCGAGGAGACGCCGCAGTGCTCGGCCTGCTTCATCTTGAGCGTCGAAGACAACATGGAGTCGATCCTCGACTGGAACACCAAAGAGGGCAAGATCTTCCGCGGCGGCTCCGGCTCCGGCATCAACCTCTCCAACATCCGCGGCTCGATGGAGCCCCTGAAGAAGGGCGGCACCGCCAGCGGCCCGGTCAGCTTCATGCGCGGCGCCGACGCCTGGGCGGGGACGATCAAGTCCGGCGGCAAGACGCGGCGGGCGGCGAAGATGGTCGTCCTCGACGTCGACCACCCGGACATCGAGCACTTCATCTGGTGCAAGGCCGACGAGGAGAAGAAGGCCGCGGCGCTGCGCGACGCCGGCTTCGACATGTCGATCGACGGCGAGGGCTTCACCTCGATCCAGTACCAGAACGCCAACAACTCGGTGCGGGTCACCGACGACTTCATGGAGGCGGTCGAGGCCGGCGAGGAGTGGCACCTGACCGCGCGCACCACCGGTGAGCCGGTGAAGACGCTCGACGCCCGCGACCTGATGAACCAGATCGCCGACGCCGCCTGGCGCTGCGCCGATCCCGGCGTCCAGTACGACACGATCATCAACCGCTGGCACACCTGCCCGGAGTCGGGGCGGATCAACGCCTCCAACCCCTGCAGCGAGTACATGCACGTCGACGACTCGGCCTGCAACCTCGCCTCGCTCAACCTGATGAAGTTCCGCCGCGAGGACGGCAGCTTCGACACGGCCGAGTTCGAGCACGCGGTCGACATCGTCTTCCTCGCCCAGGAGATCATCGTCGGCTTCTCCAGCTACCCGACCGAGGGGATCACCGAGAACGCCCGCCGCTTCCGCCAGCTCGGCCTCGGCTACGCCAACCTCGGCGCCCTGCTGATGTCCGACGGCCTTCCCTACGACTCCGACGAGGGCCGCAACGTCGCCGCCGCGATCACGGCGCTGATGACCGGCCGCGCCTACCGCCAGTCGGCGCTGATCGCCGCCGAGGCGACCGGGCCCTACGAGGAGTACGCGAAGAACCGCGAGCCCCACAACGGGGTGATGCGGATGCACCGGGACGCCTCCTACGAGGTCGACGCGACCGGGATCAAGGGCGACCTGCTCGAGGCCGCCCAGCGGGCCTGGGACGAAGCGGTC